>CALINF010000139.1 GCA_938045215.1 uncultured Halieaceae bacterium
GACCGGTTCGTCCGAGTTCATCGCAACGCTCTTGTCGCGCTCGCGCACATCGAACGGCTGGCTAAAGCGGACGAGGGCTGGTGCGTGGAGCTTCAGGGTGTGACGGTGCAACCTGCGGTGAGTCGTCGTCACCTGGCGGAGGTAAAAGCGCGCCTGCTGGAACGCTGATTTACCGCTGCAGGGACAGCCATGTGGTGGCGCTGGTATAATCTGGCCCTCTAACTGCTTAGCCTTCAGAGTCTATATCATGCCCCCGTCGCTCACTATTGCTACCCGAGAAAGTCCATTAGCCTTATGGCAGGCGAACTATGTGCGGGCTTGTCTGCTGGCTGCCCATCCCGACCTGCAAGTAGCGCTGCTGGGCATGACTTCTCGCGGTGATCAGCTGCTGGATGTGCCGCTGGCCAAAGTGGGGGGTAAAGGTCTTTTTGTGAAGGAGCTGGAAACCGCGTTGCTGGACGGCAGCGCAGATATTGCAGTGCATTCGATGAAAGACGTGCCCATGGAATTCCCCGAGGGCCTCGGGTTAAGTGTCATTTGTGAACGCGAAGACCCCAGTGATGCCTTTGTGAGCAATCACTTTTCCAGCCTCGCCGAGCTGCCCCCGGGCAGCGTGGTGGGAACCTCCAGCCTGCGCCGTGAGTGCCAACTGCGAGCCCGGCGTCCGGATTTGCAGGTGAATTTCCTGCGTGGCAACGTCAATACACGACTGCGAAAGCTCGATGAAGGGGAATACGACGCCATCATACTTGCCAGTGCCGGGTTGATCCGCCTGAAGATGGCCGAGAGAATCCGTGAAGCGTTGAGCGTCGAGGATTCTCTGCCTGCGGGTGGTCAGGGGGCAGTTGGTATCGAACTGCGATTGTCCGACGAACGCGTGCACAGCCTGTTGATGCCGCTGCATCATGAGCCTACCGCGCAGCGAGTGCGCGCAGAAAGGGCGGTGAACAGGCATTTGCAAGGCGGGTGTCAGGTGCCCATCGCCTGCTATGCAGACTTCACCGAACAGGGCGCGCTGTATCTGCGGGCACTGGTGGGCAGCCCTGATGGAAGCAAGATAGTGCGCGCCGAAGCCACGGGCGACCCTCACAATGGTGAGGTTATTGGCGTGGCTGTGGCAACGCAGTTGCTGGAGCAGGGCGCTGGCGAGATATTGGCCCAAATCAATGTCGGCTGACCACCCAGTCTGTATTACGCGTCCGGCAGCGCAGGCCGAGGTGCTAATCGATGCGTTGGCCCGGGTAGGTATAGTGGCCATCAGCCAGCCGCTGCTGGCTATCGAATCGTTGCCACAAATTCCAGCGCCTGTGCGCAGCCGGGTGCTAGCGCTGGATGAGTATCAACATATTATCTTTGTCAGTCTCAACGCTGTGCATTTCGGTATGGAGTTGATCAATGATTATTGGCCACAGTTACCTCAGGGACTGCACTGGTATAGCGTAGGCAGCGCAACGGCGGCGGCGCTCGAGGATTTTGGTGTAGAGGTTACTTTTCCCCCCCGACAGATGAGCAGTGAGGGACTGCTACAGATGCATGCTCTGCAGTCAGTGACGGGTGACAATGTTCTCATTGTGCGCGGCGAAGGCGGACGTACCACCTTACGCGAGACACTACTGGCGCGAGGAGCACGGGTGGACGACCTTCCGTGTTATCGCCGCACCTGCCCTGTCTATACCCCGGGCAGCTTTCTGGCGGCGCTGGAGAAATCTGCAGTGCGACTGTTGGTTATCACCAGCAGCGAGGGATTGGTGAATCTTTTGGCATTGCTTAGCCCGGAAGAAACCACTAACTTACAGCTTAGGACGCTGCTGGTATCGTCAGAGCGAGTTGCCGAACAGGCCGCAGAAGCGGGGTTTAAGGATGTGCGCATTGCGCGCAATGCATCGGATGCCGCTATCGTGGACGCTGTACTGCAGTGGCAGAAAGACATGGGGGAACGGTGAGTGAGTGAGCGGGACGAAAACAAAACATCAGGCGATGGCACCGACCCCGCAGACAATAGCGTATCCGACGTTGTGTCGGGTGCCTCGGCAAAGCCCGAGGATGCGGCTGCGCCAGATAAACCTGCTGTGGAAAAGCTGACAAAATCCAAGGTAAAAGCAGCAGAGCAAACTGCTGACAAACCTCGCCGGTCGGGTGCGCTGATCGGCTGGCTCGCACTGTTGCTGGTGATCGGCATTGCCGTTGTGGCCTGGTTGGCGATAGAAGAAGCCCAGAAGCGGGAGCTCGCCTTGCTGGACAGGCTCATTGTCCTGGAGTCCATTACGGGCAAGAAAGAAGATAGCCTTGCCCAGCTGGGTCAATCGTTTGAAGGACAGCTGCGCACGGGGCTCGCGGGGCTGGAGAGCCGTAGTGCTGAATTGGATGCGCGTATTCAGCAGCTCGACAGTATGCTTTCGGAGCAGCGCGCAGAGCTGGCGCGCTTTTCCAGTAACGACCGAGAGAGCTGGTTGATGGCGGAGGCGGAATATCTGCTGCGACTTGCCAATCAGCGTCTCATCATGACCGGCGATGTGTCGTCTGCCGTGAAACTTATCAAGAGCGCCGATGAAATCCTGGTGGAGCTCGATGATGTGGGTCTGCACTCGGCTCGTGCTGCGATAGCGGCCGATTTGGCTGCGATTCGAGCGCTGCCCCAGATCGATACTCAGGGTCTTTACCTGCGGCTGGCTGCTCTAACGGAGCAGGCGAGCGGCTTGGTCATTTTTGAATTGCCCGAGGTTGATGATCGTATTGCCCCGGTCCCGGCCGATGATTGGCAGGGTAGGCTGCGCCAGGGTTATGAAGCGGCCTTGCAGAAATTGTCAGACTACATCGTGATTCGACGCCGCGATGTTCCCATGGAAGCATTGATGGATCCACAGTGGGAGGGCCTGGTACGCCAGAATCTGCGCATGTTGATGGAGCAGGCTCAGGTGGCATTGCTTTCGGGTAACGCACGACTTTATCGTGAGAGTCTGCAGCGAGCTGAGTACTGGGTCGGCGAATTTTTCGAATCTGATGAGGCTGCGGCGCAGGCCATGGCGCGGGAAATCCGTCTGTTGATGGATCAACCGGTAGCCGTTGAGGTTCCGGATATTTCGCGCTCACTCAACACGCTCGATAAGGCCATCGAGGCGCGGCTGTCCCGCGCGGAAGGTAGCTGAGTATGCGTCGTCTGTTCTTTTTGATGCTTATTGCCCTGCTGGCAGGGGTTGGGGTCGTTGCGATCATTGAGACCGATCCCGGTTACGTACTTGTGTCGTATGGCAATTACACACTGGAGACCAGTCTTTGGGTGGGCCTACTGCTATTGTTTGTCTTCACCTTGTTGGTGTATGCAGTGGTCAGGCTGATACGACGGTTACTCGCTGGCCAGAGCTCACTGGTTAACTGGTTTGGAGGGCGTCAGGCTCAGCGGTCATCGCGCCTGACCGCACGTGGACTGGTCAATTACATAGAGGGCAACTGGAGCAAGGCCCGGCAACAAATGCTCAAAGGTGTGAAAGGCAACGAGACGCCGCTATTGAATTATCTGGCGGCAGCACGCGCAAGCGATTCGCTGAATGAGCCAGACAAGATGCGCGAGTACTTAGGTGCTGCTGAAGCATCCGACTCTAATGCGATTGTCGCGGTTGAAATCACCGAGGCACAGATCAGATTGGCGGCGCATGATTACGAGCAGGCAGCCAGCATTCTTGCTCGTGCCCGTCGTAATGCGGGTAAGCATCCGCAGGTGCTGAAACTTTTATATGAAGCTTATAGCGGGCAGGGCGATTGGTTGAACCTGCTCGAGCTGCTGCCGGAGTTGCACAAGCATCGCATCCTGCCTGGGGATGATCTGGATAAACTTGAACGCGAGTGTCAGATTCGGTTGTTGAGCAAGCCCCAAACCGCTGAAGGCGAAACCGGGCTGAATTATGTACAAGGGCGTTGGCAGGCGCTGCCCGCCTACCTGAAGAAAGACTCTGAGATCCTGCAGTCCTACCTGCAGCGCCTGATCGAGCTGGAAGCCTTTGAAGAAGCAGAAAAGTTAACGGCGCGAGCGCTGAAGAATGAGTGGAGCGATCAACTGGCGCGACTATTTGGTCTTATCCGGGGCGGGAATCCCACTCGCCAGCTTGCCCAGGCTGAAGCCTGGCTGGTCCAGCACGATGACAGTGCGCAGTTAAAATTGACGCTGGGACGACTCGCCGCTCGAAACAAACTGTGGGGTAAGGCCCGGGATTACTTTGAGAGCGCCTACAAGCAGCAGCGTAGCAGTGAAGTGTGTGCCGAGCTGGGGCGCCTGTTAACGGCGCTGGGAGAGCCCGGCGTTGCCGCAGCCTACTATCGAGAGGGTCTGCTGTTGCGAGAAACAGAGCTTCCCAACCTGCCAATGCCGGATAAGCTACTGCCACCGGGCCGTCAGTCTGGAGTTTGATACCGCTGGGGCAAAGCCTACAGCCCCAGTTGTTCCCACATCTCATCAACACGTTGTTTCACACTGTCGCTCATGGCGATAGGCTTACCCCATTCACGATCTGTCTCACCCGGCCATTTGTTGGTAGCGTCCATGCCAATCTTAGACCCCAGCCCCGCCACGGGTGATGCAAAGTCCAGGTAGTCGATCGGTGTGTTATCGACGAAGGTGCAGTCTCTGCGCGGGTCCATCCGGGTGGTCATCGCCCACACCACATCCTCCCAGTTGCGAGCATCCACATCCTCATCAGTGACAATGATGACTTTGGTGTACATGAACTGCCGCAGGAATGACCAGACACCCAGCATGATACGTTTGGCGTGGCCCGGATACTCCTTACGCATGGTGACGATTGCCATGCGGTAGCTGCAACCTTCCGGCGGTAGATAGAAATCCACAATCTCCGGGAACTGCTTTTTCAAAATAGGCACAAACACTTCGTTCAATGCCACGCCCAGTATGGCTGGCTCGTCTGGCGGCCGGCCTGTGTAGGTGCTGTGATAAATGGGGGCTTCGCGACTGGTGATCGCATCGATGGTGAACACGGGAAAACGCTCCACCTCGTTGTAGTATCCCGTGTGATCGCCAAAAGGGCCCTCATCGGCGAGTTCACCCGGTTCAAGGTAACCCTCAAGGATGAATTCAGCGGTTGCCGGCACCTTCAGCCCATGTTCGCGACACAGCGGCGTAACGCACTCCGTAAGTTCCGTCTTGCTGCCTCGCAGCAAGCCAGCGAAGGCGTACTCAGACAGACTGTCGGGTACCGGGGTAACGGCTCCCAGTGTCGTGGCTGGATCTGCGCCCAATGCCACGGCAACGGGATAGCGCTTGCCGGGGTGTTGCAGTTGCCAGTCTCGATAATCCAGTGCTCCGCCCCGATGCGATAGCCAACGCATGATGAGCTTATTGCGTCCAATCACCTGCATCCGATAGATACCCAGATTCTGTCGTTCCTTGTTCGGGCCTCGCGTGATGACCAGTGGCCAGGTTACCAGCGGCCCTGCATCTCCCGGCCAGCAAGTCTGGATGGGCAGTTGCGAGAGATCGACATCAGCACCCTCGCGAACGTGAAATTGACACGCTGCATTGCGCACGAGCTTGGGTCCCATATTCATGACTTGTTTGAGTATGGGTGCCTTGTCCCAGGCATCTTTCATGCCCTTGGGTGGGTCGGGTTGGCGCAGGTACGCCAGTAGTTCGCCGATTTCACGCAGCGCTGAAACAGATTCTGCTCCCATGCCCAGTGCAACGCGATGTTCTGTGCCAAACAGGTTGGCCAGAACCGGCACGTTTGAACCGCGAGGGTTTTCAAACAGCAGAGCGGGTCCGCCGGCACGCAGGGTGCGATCGGCGATCTCGGTCATCTCAAGGTGGGGATCTACTTCAACGGTGATGCGTTTGAGTTCACCGCGTTGTTCCAGTGCGGCGATAAAGTCACGCAGGTCGGTGTAATGTGCTGCCAATGCCTGGCCTCCAGTGTTCGCGAGGCCACAGTATAGCGCGCTTGGAGGCGCGGGCGTGCGACCGGATTTACTTGCGCTTCATAGACAAAAAGAACTCATCGTTGGTCTTGGTATCTTTCAAGCGATCCAGCAGGAACTCAATGGCAGGTGTGTCTTCCATACCGTGCAACAGCTTGCGCAGTATCCACATGCGGGCCAATTCCTCCTCACCCGTGAGCAGTTCTTCTCGGCGAGTACCGGAGCGGCGGATATTGATCGCGGGGTAGACGCGTTTTTCCGCCACCTTGCGATCGAGGTGTAGTTCCATGTTGCCTGTTCCTTTGAACTCTTCGTAGATCACCTCGTCCATCTTGGAGCCGGTATCGATCAGCGCGGTTGCGATAATTGACAGGCTGCCACCTTCCTCGATGTTTCTGGCGGCACCGAAGAAGCGCTTGGGGCGTTCCAGTGCGTGAGCATCTACACCACCGGTGAGTACTTTACCGGAGCTGGGGATGACGGTGTTGTAGGCGCGAGCCAAACGCGTGATCGAGTCGAGCAGGATCACGACGTCGCGCTTGTGTTCCACCAGGCGCTTGGCTTTTTCAATGACCATATCCGCCACCTGTACATGACGAGAGGGCGGTTCGTCGAATGTTGAGGCCACAACTTCAGCACCTCGCACACCCACGGAGCGTTGCATCTCTGTAACCTCTTCAGGTCGTTCGTCAATAAGAAGCACGATGATGTAGCACTCGGGATTGTTACTGATGATAGCCTGAGCGATGCTCTGCATCATGATGGTTTTACCGGCCTTGGGCGGTGCTACCAGTAGTCCGCGCTGGCCTTTACCAATAGGGGCGACCAGATCGATGATTCTGCCCGTGAGGTCCTCTGAGCTGCCGTTGCCTTTTTCCAGCGTGAGGCGCTCGTCTGGAAACAGTGGCGTGAGGTTTTCAAACAGGATCTTGTGCTTGGAGTTTTCCGGCTTGTTAAAATTGACCTCGCCAACTTTCAGCAGAGCAAAATAGCGCTCGCTGTCCTTAGGGGGGCGGATCTTGCCGGAGATTGAGTCGCCC
>CALINF010000140.1 GCA_938045215.1 uncultured Halieaceae bacterium
GCAAATGCGCCTGAGTCAACAACATGAAACTGGCAACAGCATGATAGATACATCCAATAGCGGCACCAGCGTAGGTCTCGCATGCCGGGCCTGACTCATCTCGTCTGGCGGCTGATGTCAGCCCGTGATCGCGAGATGCTGCTCTCCAATGCCCCCCAGTATCGACGTCGACACATCGACCGTGTTCTAAAGGGTAAAGCACGCTACCAGCCGTGCTTCGATCGCACCGAATCACTGTTCATACACATCCCAAAGTCCGCCGGCCGCAGCCTCTGTCGCGGCCTCTACGATGTGAAGTCGGTGGAGCACGCGCCTGCTGACTGGTATCAGGTGCTCGATCCAGACAAATTCCAGCGTTATTTCAAGTTTACTTTTGTGCGCAACCCCTGGGACAGGGCAGTCTCGGCCTACGCTTATCTCCGTCAGGGCGGGTCGCCAGCGAGTGCAGAAGACGCGCGGTGGGGCCAGTTCATAAATCGCTACCAGAGCTTTGACGAGTTCGTCTGCGACTGGATGGCGCCAGACACTATTACACGCAACGCTCTCTTTACGCCGCAAGTTGAGTTTCTCAAAAATATCTACGGTCAGATCGAAATGGATTTCGTCGGTCGATTCGAAACACTGACCGATGACTTCGATAACGTAGCCGCACGACTCAAATCCGCAGGCACCCTGCCCCACCTGAACAGCAGCCGCAATCAACCCTATCGTTCACTCTATACAGACCGATCACGTGAGATCGTGGCGAGCCTGTACAAAACTGATATCGACGCGTTCGGGTACACCTTCGAATGAAGCGATTGATACAGATCTACCTGCGGTACGTATGTGCAACGGGCGACAACTAACGAGGGCCTAGTCCTGCAACAAAATATGGCCGCGGCGACCGTATTTCCGTTCATGTCGCTGGCGCAAGCGCTTGAGTTGGGGCAGGGTTGCGATCGAAACCTCTTCAATACTGCTATCTACTTCACACGCATAAGCGGTCAAGAAGGTTTGAAGAATGCCGGACGAGGCCCCCATATCCTCCGCATTGAGTACAAACCGCGCGACATCGCGGTACGCAACAGATGCACCCACGCCCACGCGCGCGACCGCCTCCAGATCAAGCAGATAATGCTGATCATGTGCGCGGTAGATATTACTCCACTTACAATCGCCATGGACAAAGCCTGCTCGGTGCAGCTGGCCAATAACACTGCCGGCTTCGCGCCATATTGCAGCAGGTAAATGCTCACCCTGAGACTGCCACAGTGAGAGAAGATCACCCCCCTGGGGCAGGCGTTTCGTGACGAGTAGCATCTCGCCGCCCACCTGCAGGCATGCTATGGGTAAAGGTACCGGAAGCTGCGCCTTGAGCAGGTTGTTGGCGGAGTTGAAGCTGCGCAAGGCGCGGTGCCTGCCTAGCCGCATAGAGAACTGCTGCGCCAGCCCCTTCGGCCGAAACACCTTCAGCCATACGGATGCATCATCTAGCTCCACAAAACCCACCCAGCTGTGGGCCGTATCCTTGATGGTTTGAGCGTGTTGTGAGCACCAGTTCGCAACGGGAGTCGTCTGTTGCTCCAATCGTGCAACCAACTCGGGACACTTACCCCGAACCACCCGTACCCTGCGCTTGCTCAAGACAACGAACTCTAGGTAGAGCTTTGCTGGTTCAATTGTCTGTCAAACCATTCAAGCAGGTCATTCAGTACAGACTCTTTCTCGGGCTCATTGAAAATCTCATGATACAAACCCGGGTAAATTTTCAGTTCCTTGTCGGCTGCAGGAATTGCTGCGTGGTACTCAATCGAGCCCGATGGGGCTGTCATTACATCTGCGTCACCGTGCATCAGGATTATCGGAAGGTGTACTCGTCCGTGCCCGACGACCACATCATCCATACCCTTGAACAGGGTTCTCACCAAACGTGCGCTGATTTTGCCGCCGTGCACCAGAGGGTCGTCTATATAGCGCTTGACGACCTCAGGGTCACGGCTGACCTGTGATGGATCCAGTTGCAGCATGCCCATCTTGGGAGCAATCTTCGACAACAGCGCATTGATCCAAAGCGCAAACCTGGACGGTGGTTCATCCATTGCCAGAGCGGGAGCAGACAGGGCCGCACCTGCAAATCGATCGGCGTGATCCAGCAGGTACCGCGCCGCAATCAGCCCGCCCATACTATGCCCAACGAGGAAACACGGAGTGTGCGGATACCAGTTGTCTATCGCGTCGCGCAAATGATCCAGCGGGTCAAAGTAGTCAGACATGGAGTCGATATGCGCGCGGTGGCCGGGTGACTCACCGTGCCCATAGTGATCGGGGGCGACCACAGCAAAGCCGCGTTCCATGAAATACTCGGCAAAATACTGGTAGCGGCCACAGTGCTCGCCCAAACCATGTGCCAACAAAATGGCTGCACGGCAGTCACCCAGCGGTTTCCAATGGCGATAAAAAATGCCACTGGGCAAGCGCTCTTCCTGCACTGTACCAACTGATTGCTCGGTGTTTTCTATCGCTTCGCTCATGGCTCTTCCTCATTCGCCTCAACGGCTGGCTTGTAACGCCAGACCTGATTCGCCACCAGATTCACAGCGCAGGTGGCTCGCGCCCATACTCCTGTCGATACAGCTTCAACGCTCGCACCTGCACCGCCGTCCACAGCCGGCGCTGGGAGCGCAGGGTATCTCGTAAACCCTCGCCAGAGTAGGCACGCATAAAGCGCAGTAAATCACGTCTGGTGATGCCGCAATCCATTGCTGAAAAATACAGGCCCGCCAAATCCTTGACCCGCCAGCGTCTGGGCACTGCCTTACGGATCTGCGCCCTGTGCAAGTCTATCAGGTGACAGCGTAACCTCGCTTGCTGTAGTGAAGCCGGATCAAGATGAAAGTGGCAAAGATAGTAGTCGCGATGGTTGATGCCCGCGCTATGCATTGCGCGAGACGTCGCTGCAAGGGAGCAGATAATACGCCAGCGCAGCACTGGTGACGGCGCAACACGGGACCAATTCTCGCAAAAGTCTTCAAGGCTGACCGTACCTACCAGGTCATCAGTAACCAGTAATGACTGCACACGGGCAGGGTTGAAACCGACTCGTGCGTAGGCAGCCACGCTCAGCGTATCCACACCCAACGCCTCCAGCTCGCGTATGGCACGGTATTCATTGCTGGCGCTGGTCACCGGCAAGCGAAACTGCAACAGGTTCTTGAACACTTCACGCCAGCCGATACCGCTGTGTAGCTTCAGGAAAAACGACCTGTCCACCGCACGAAAACGCAGCGTCTTACGGCCCTCCTTACTACGGTATATCTCTGCCGGCTCAGCTCGCTGTGCAATCCTACGAGCCCAGGACAGCAACTGCTCCGGCTGTACTTCGCCAAGCAGGTCGGGGCGCACAAAAAACTCATCGGCCACGTGTTGCCCGCCGGGTTTCAAGTAACTGTTCTATCAGTGCAGCACCCGTGCTGTGCATAGAATAGAGATCCTCGCGCTGGGCATACTCCAGAGCACGACTTTGACATTGATTGCGATAATAACCATCGAGTGTACGCAGCATCGCATTGTTCAGAATCGCCTGATCAAATGGCGAAGACAACACCTGGCCGGCGCCTGCGCTGCGAATATGATGCGCATAGCCACAGACATCGGTTGTCACCACAGGCAAGCCGGCTACCAGCGCCTCCAGCAAAACGATACCAGCCGCTTCATCCAGCGCTGGATGTATCAGGGCATCCGCTCCCAATAGCAGGTCGGACACATCATCCCGGCCACCAAGGAAACGTACGTGCTTGGCAACGCCCAACTTGCGCGCCAGATGCCTGAACTGCCGCTCCTTGTCCTGGCCTGCAACCCAAAGCTGTGTGGACTGGTCAGCGCGTTCACTGATCATGTGGGCAAGACCGGTAATCGCTCGGTCCAGGCCTTTCTTGATAAAGCCCGAACCCACAAACAGCAATACATGGTCTTTGCCTGTGACTCCCAGTTGCTGACGCAGCTTATCGCGTCGCGCAGGCGCATCTGGTCCTCGTCGCCTGTTCTTGCTTACGCCAGGCGACAACATATGCAACCGGGAAGGACTGGTATGGTAGTAATGATCAAACTTTGCCTGCTCGGTAGCAGAGATCAACAGAATGTCGGTATCACTGTCTGGCCCAAATACAGCAGCCTCGTAGGCGGCGAAATGCCGAAACCGCCCACCACGCCGATACGCCCAGCCGCGCTCGCGCTGAGCTTTGTCGAGATAGCAGGAATCGGCCGCAAAATAAATATCCAGGCCCGGCATCTTGTTGAAGCCGATCACACCATCAACAGGATCCCGCGCCAAATCTTGCTGCACCCATTCGTGGAACCTGATATTGCGGTGATGGTTCGACAGGGCTCTAACGGGAACCTTGCGCGCATCGATTCCAGGCAAGTTCGCGCCCTGCCAGGTTACATAGTAGACACGACAGCTATGCCCTCTTGCCTGTAGTTCCACGATAAAGCGTGCAAAGTCTCGTTGCATTCCACCATAGGGAAAGTACTTGTATAGCAGCAGCGCCAGCCGCATCTCAGTGTGCACTCCCGGCTACGCGCTGCAGTGCTTCCCAGACAGCCTCTGCCGTAATCGACGCCATCATCACCTGGGGGTCACTCGTTGCTTGCGCGCCCAACGGCGCCCGAAGATGCTCTTGATACATACCATAGGCACCAATGAGGCGGGTATCGGTTGGACCATAAAGCGACACTGCCGGTACATCCAGAGCAGCGGCAAGGTGGCCCAGGCCAGTGTCTACTGCCACCGCACCCCACGATTCGAGCAGCAGCGTTGCCAGACCACTCAAACCCAGGGCCGGTAGTACCTGCGCTTGCGAGTGCGTAGCGGCAATGCGCTCGGCGCGCGCACGTTCTTTATCGTTACCCCAGGGTAGCCAGATGCGATGACCTGATTCGGCAATCAGCGCCTGCAGTTCTATCCACCTGCGTTCGGGCCATTGTTTTTCTGCTCGGGCAGTTCCGTGAAACAGCAGCACGCCGCTACGCTGCGCCTCTGCAGATCGGTGCAGTGCTTCGCTGAGACCATAGTCTCCCTTTTCTTTGGGCACATCATAATTCAGCGAAGCTGCAAATAGCTGTCGTATACGCTCTACCGCATGCTGCTCTTTTGGAATAGTCACAGGGTGATCATAGGTTCGGGCAGCCAGACCCTCGCGAGCAGAATGCTTATCCATGCCATAGCTCGGGGCACTGACCAGGCGGGCCACAAAAGCGCTTTTCAACAATCCCTGTGCATCGATGATCAGGTCGTAATGTGACTGGCGAAGTGCACGACGAAAGCTTGTCCACTGTGCTACCACACCATTGGCCAGAGGGTTTTTTCGCCACCGTCTCAGTGCTATTGGAATCACTCGATCGACTGCGGGATGCCAGCTGGGAATTTCGGCAAAGGCTTCTTCCACGACCCAGTCAAAACGCACCTCGGGTAGTATGTTGTGTGCATCCGTCAACGCCGGCAAGGTATGGATGACATCTCCAAGCGAAGACATCTTGACCACCAGGACTCTCAAGACGCGCCTGCCAGGAGCTCGCCAAGCGCACCGGCTACACGCTGCACAGGCATTTCCGACATACACCCGTGGTGACCGAGCGGGCACTCTCTCTGAAAACAGGGTGCACAATCAATTTCGCTAACCACCGTGGCGGCTCGACTACTCAACGGGGGTGTAAAACCGGGCGAAGTAGGCCCATAGATAACAACCGTTGGCACGTTCAGCGCAGACGCAATGTGCATCAGACCTGAGTCATTGCTGACAACTGCACTAGCCAATGAAAGCAAGTCCACCGCCTCGGCCAAACTGGTCTTGCCCGACAAATCAATAATGTCTTCGCAGCGATGACTCAACGCAAGCAGACTTTGGGCAACCGGCGTATCGTTGGCTGAGCCGAAGATCACAACATTCCAACCTTGCTCAGCGTAAGCGTCAGCCAGTTGCGCATAATGACCGGCCGGCCAGCACTTCGCACCTCCAAACTCAGCGCCAGGACAAAGCGCCAGCAGTGGCTTTTCCAAAGACAGCTGTAAGCGCTTTGCGCTCTCGCGAGCACTGTGGGCGTCAATGTCCAATGCTGGTCGTGGCAAAGACTCAGGCAGAGGCTGGTCGGCAGCCAAACCCAAAGCGGCGAAACGCTGAACCATAAGCGGATACTGATCAGGCTCCAATCGTCGGATATCGTTGAGCAAGCCATAGCGTTGCTCTCCCAGCCACCCTGTCCTGTGGGGAATCCGGGCTATAAAGGGTATCAGTGCAGATTTCAGCGAATTGGGCAGCAGGATGGCCTGGTCATAGCCGGAGGTGGACAACTCTCGACCAATGCGCCAGCGCTTGCCAAGGCCTAACTCGCCGTGGCCGATCGGCATACTCAGACTGTGATTCACCTCGGGCATGCGTGCCAGAATGGGTTGACTCCAGGCTGGGGCAAGTACATCGATAATGACACCCGGACGAGTCTGCTGGAGCAATGTATACAGCGATTGAGACATGACCATGTCGCCCACCCAGGAAGGGCCAACAACAAGAACTTTTTCCGGTTTATCTGACATTTGTGGTCAACGTGTCACGCAAAGGCAGCTGTGAACTGCCCCCACTTGAGGTCACGCTACCGGCGCCAACCAGTCTCTGTTCTGAGGCCGATTGCCACGCACCGCATCAAAGTACATAGTCTGCAGCTGCTCCGTGAGCGGCCCACGCGACCCGGAGCCTATCGTGCGCCCGTCCAGCTCGCGAATGGGAACCACCTCTGCGGCCGTACCCGTAAAGAATGCCTCGTCTGCAACGTAGACCTCGTCGCGTGTTATGCGCTTTTCAACAATGGTATATCCCAGCTCGTTTGCAAACGAGAAGATTGAATCCCGGGTAATACCTTCCAGGCAGGACGTCAGTTCGGGCGTATAGATTGTGTCGTTGCGAATGACAAACACGTTCTCACCGCTGCCTTCAGCAACATAGCCCTCATTATCCAGTAACAGCGCTTCTTCAGCGCCGCTATCCAAGGCTTCGCGCAATGCCAGCATCGAGTTGATGTAGTTCCCATTGGCCTTGGCCTTACACATCGTGATGTTCACATGATGGCGTGTGTAGGAGGACGTCCTGACCTTGATGCCGCGATCGCGCGCCTCTGGGTCCATGTAGGATGGCCACTCCCAGGCGGCAACCATCACGTGAGTTTTGAGGTTGTCTGCTCGCAAGCCCATGCCTTCAGATCCGTAGAAGCACATCGGCCGTAGATAGGCCTCTTCCAAGCCATTTTCCCTTACTACCGCGCACTGCGCAGCGTTAAGCGTGTCTTTGTCAAAGGGCATCTCCATAGACAGAATGTGCGCAGAGCGGAACAGACGGTCGGTGTGCTCCTGCAGACGAAAAATGCTGGTACCGTGCTCAGCTGTTTTATAGGCGCGCACACCTTCGAATACGCCAAGGCCGTAGTGCAGAGTGTGAGTTAACACGTGCACCTTGGCCTCTCGCCAGGGAACCATTTCACCATCAAGCCAAATAAGCCCATCACGATCGGCCAGGTTCATTGCACTACTCCCGTTTCATTATCGTTATCATCATCTTGCTCAGGCACAGCCGCAAACAGCTGATGCCAGAATTCCTGCACCGCCCGCCGCAGATCGGCGAAACGCTCCGCCGATACCACTCCCGGTTGCTGTTGCAGGGCTAGTTGGTGAGCAGCAGAGCGATAGGCCAGATAGCTATCGATCAGGATTTCACTCTCGGCCTGGGTAAACAGGCCCTCGCGGCCCAGCGTCTCAAGTATTCGAACGTTGTCAGGCCAACCCGCCAATGCCGGTTGTTTCGACGACCAGGCCAGAACCGCATATTGCACCATAAATTCTATATCGACGATACCGCCACTATCCTGTTTCAGGTGAAATTCCCCTTTTTCTGCCCTCGCTTTTGGTAGCAAGTGCTTACGCATCCGCTCCCGCATGCGCACCACTTCGCAGGCCAGCTCATGTTCGTCGCGCTCTTGGGTCAAAATGGCATCACGCACCTGCGCAAATCCCGCTGCGACTGCGGCATCGCCCGCTACCCATCTCGCTCGAACGAGTGCCTGATGTTCCCAGGTCCAGGCGGTATCGTGCTGATAACTGGCAAAGCCCTGAAGTGTGCTAACGAGCATCCCTGAGTTGCCGGAGGGTCGCAATCGCATATCCACCTCGTAGAGCTTTCCCAGGGTCATTCGCGCCTCCAGAATATGGATAATGCGCTGGCCCAATCGGGTATAAAACAGGATGTTGTCGATACTGCGCTCGCCGTCGGTCACACCCTGTGGGACAGGTTCGCAGATGAAAACCAGATCCAGGTCGGATCCATATCCCAGCTCAATACCGCCAAGCTTGCCATAACCAAAAACCGCAAAGCCCTTGCCTTCACTGGGTCTCTGAGGTTCGCCAAACTTTGCCGTCAAGTCTGCCCACGCAAGGTTTAAGGTATGCTCAAGAATCACTTCAGCGATGAAAGTGAGCTTGTCGCTGACCTTCATCAGTGGCAGGCGACCCCCTATCTCGCTCGCGGCCACGCGCAACACGTGCGCGGCCTTGAAGTAGCGCAAGGCGTCCATCTGCGCTTCCAGGTCATCCAATGGCAAACGTGCCACCTGCTGACGCAGCTCGTCTTCCAGGGCTTGTCTGTCGGGTGCGGAGTAAAGGCTAGCCTGGTCCAGCAACTCATCAAGTAACACCGGGCTTCGCGCCATTTGCTCGGCTATCCACGGGCTGGCTGCACACAGAGCCACCAGCTCACGCAGCGCGCCCGGATTCTCGATCAACAGTGCCAGATAGGCACTGCGGCGAATCACCGCAACAACTAAAGGCAAAATCCGCTTGAGGGCAAGATCGGGGCTGTCATTGTCCGCGCAGGCCAGCAGCAGTTGGGGCAGAAATTGTTCCAGTCGTTGCTTGCCCTCACTCTGCAGGCTCTCCACGCGAGGACTGGCCCACAACGCTTGCAACTGCTCTAGCAACCCGTCCGATTCTGAATAACCCAGCTCACTCAGGGCCGAATCGGTGAGCTGCTCAATACGAAGCCCCAGTGCCAACTCGGGCTCGGCACTGTCCTCATCCGGAGCCGCAATCAGCTCCTGGAAGTGACGGGACACATTGTCACGATGGGCTTCCAGCGCGGCAAGATAGCTCTCCCACGACTCAAACCCCATGACGGTAGTCATTGCCAGGCGATGCTCTTTCGTTGTGGGCAAAGTCTGCGATTGCTGATCAGCGTAGCCCTGGATTACATGCTCGCTGTCGCGCAGAAAAAGATAGGCGGCGCGAAGTTCCGCCACGGCTGCAGCCGGCAGACAACCCAACTCAGCGCACTCTGACAATACCGGTAACAGCTCGCGCTGCTGCAGGCCAAGATCGCGGCCACCTCGAATCAACTGCAAACACTGGGCAATAAACTCTACCTCACGAATTCCACCGTGCCCCAACTTGACGTTGTCGGTCAGCCCGCGGCGGCGCACCTCGGCATTAATACCCTGCTTCATTGTGCGCAGGCTCTCAATGACTCCAAAGTCCACGTAGCGCCGAAAAATGAAAGGGCGTAAAGACGTCATTAGTTCGCGCGCACGTTCGGGGTCGCCAGTGAGAGGGCGCGCCTTGATGAGGGCATAACGCTCCCAGTCACGACCCTGTTCCTGGTAGTAACCCTCCAGAGCGGTAAAGTTGTGCACCAGCGCCCCACTCTCGCCATAGGGACGCAGGCGCATGTCAACACGAAATACAAACCCGTCGGCGGTAGTAACATCCAAAGCGGCAATAACAGCACGCCCGAGCCGGGTAAAGAATTCCTCATTACTCAGTGGTTTGTGCTCGCCATCGGTTTCGCCAGCCTCAGGGTAGGCGAAAATCAGGTCAATATCCGAGGACACGTTAAGCTCGCCTGCGCCAAGCTTGCCCATGGCCAACACAATCAACTGCTGAGGCTGGCCACTGCGGCGTCCTCGAGGCACACCATGCTTGCCTTCCAGTTCGCTCTGACAGGTTTCCAGTGCTGCAGCGATACAAACCTCCGCCAACCAGGAGGTGTCTCGCACGGTCTCGAGCGTAGCGGCCAGTTTGCAGAAATCGCGCCAGACAATCCGCAGCATATGTCGCTGCCGAAAGTGGCGTAAGACCGCATTGAGCTCTGCGCCGTCGGCATCAAGACTCGCAGCAAGTTCAGCAACGAGCTCAGTTCGCGTTAAGGGGTTAGACAGGCTTCCATCCGCCAGCTGTGATGCCAGCAACTGCGGCTTGCGCCGGGATAGTTCAGCGATGAATGGGCTGCAAGCCAGGGCACGAGGGAGCGCAGTGCAGAACTCCGGCCGCTCGGCCAGCGACTGCAGCGTATCGGCAAGCGGCTCATCCGCACGCTCGAGGATATTATTCCATGCCGTAAGGGCAGCCGCGGCAAGCGGCTCAACCAGCGCTGAAAACTCGAGTGGCATACCCGCGCTAACTATCAATGACCGGCGCGACGCGCATGACTTCCTCGATGGTAGTCTGGCCCACACCAACACGACGGGCACCACTGAGACGCAGCGTTTGCATCCCCTCGCCCATAGCTACCTGGCGAATACGGGCGCTCTCCATATTCGGCGTAATCTCCGCCTGAATCGCGGTGCTGTTCACCAGCACCTCATAGATTCCCTGTCTACCCGAATACCCGGTATCCCGACAGACGCGGCAACCCACGGGATGGGCGACCTGTTCCGGTGGTTTGACCTTCCACGGGGAAGTCAGCTCTTCCCAGGCGGCGAGGTCGACCGGGCCAAACTCTTTGCACTCCGGGCACAAAATACGCACCAGACGCTGCGACATGATGCCACGCACCGTGGCCTTGATCAGATAAGCCGGCACACCCAGTTCCAACAAACGAGAAATCGAGCTGGGCGAGTCGTTAGTGTGGAGTGTAGATAACACCAGATGGCCCGTCAGCGCTGCCTGCACTGCCATATTGGCAGTTTCGAGGTCGCGGATCTCGCCCACCATGATAATGTCCGGGTCCTGCCGCATTAAAGCGCGTACGCCAGAAGAAAAATCCAGGTCTATGGTGTGATTCACCTGCATCTGATTAAAAGCGCCCTCGATCATCTCGATGGGATCTTCAATCGTGCACACATTGACCTCAGGCGTGGCGAGTTTACGTAGCGTGGAATACAGCGTGGTGGTCTTGCCAGACCCGGTGGGGCCTGTCACCAGCACGATACCGTTGCCCGCAGTGGTCATCTCATTCCAGCGCTGCAGGTCCTCTGCTGCCAGGCCCAGTTGTTCGAAGCTCTTGTTCAGCACATCCGGGTCGAAGATGCGCATCACCAGTTTCTCGCCGAAGGCAGTAGGCAGTGTCGCCAGCCGCAATTCCACCTCGTTACCCGCTGGTGTACGGGTTTTCAAGCGGCCATCCTGAGGGCGCCGCTTTTCGGCCACATCCATCCGTCCGAGAATTTTGATACGGCTGGTTACCGCTGCACAAACCTGCTGCGGCAACTCATACACGCTGTGCAGGACACCGTCGATACGAAATCGAACGTGGCCAATTTCGCGTCTTGGTTCGATATGAATATCGCTGGCTCGTTGCTCGAACGCATACTGCAGCAGCCAATCCACAATGTTGACGATATGCTGGTCGTTGGCATCAGGCTCTTTCATTGAGCCCAGTTCCAGCATCTGCTCAAGGTTGGTCACACCGGCGACGCCCTCGGTGCGGTTTGCCCCATGCGCGCCTCGCACAGAACCGGCCATGTTATAGAACTCTTCGGTATGTCGGGATATGTCACGAGGATCGGCAAGCACCCGGCGGATTGGCTTACGCAACACATGCTCTAAGTTGCTCTCCCATCCACGCACATAGGGCTCAGCGCTGGCAATACTGACTTCCGCATCAGAGACATCAACCGCCAGAATCCTGTGGCGCTGGGCAAACGCCTTCGACATGACGTCGGCAACGGTGGTGACATTGATCTTGAGAGGGTCGATCTCATACACCGGCTGGTCAACGCGCTTGCTGAGCCAGGCAAGCAGCGCATCCATGTCCAGGGGGCGGCCAGCACGGGACGGATCTGCCAGTTTCTGCTCTGCAAGAAATACGAGGGGGTGCACACTGCCAATCAGTGACTTTGACAGGCGCTGCCCATCTGCCTGTGAAAGATGCCCGTCAGATATCAGGTCAGCTATCACCGAGGGCAGGTGCAATACCTGATCTGGTCGCTGCTCTGTTACATCCGTTGTCATGCCAACACCTGCCTGATTCTCGCTTAACTTTATGCTATCACAGGTGCTCGCGCTGCCCGCTTCTCCCGAACACATCTGGATTAACCCAAGAATTGTGACACATGCACACTTTCTACCTATACTTCGCGCAAGCCTACACGGAGCTCCCCATGGCAACTAATAATACTCTAGGCAACCTGTTCGGCAGGTCGCCCATCCGCCCTATTCAAGAACACATGCAAATTGCCGAGGAAGCTGCACAACTGCTACCCCAGCTAATCCAGGCAACCATCGATGATGACTGGGAGCGAGCCAGCGAAATTCACAAGGCGATCGTCAGCGCCGAGCGCGAAGCAGATAAGCTCAAACGCTCAGTGCGCAAGAACTTGCCGAAGAGCCTGTTCATGCCTGTAGCCAGAACGGACCTGCTGGAGCTGATTGGCATACAGGATCATGTGGCCAACACTGCCGAAGACGTTGCCGTACTGATAATGGGGCGTAAAATGCGCTTCCCGGAAAAGTTGGAACCGGCAATTCTGGACCTGACCGCCGCATGTGTGGCCACAGTACAACAGGCCCTTAAAGCCATTCAGGAGCTGGATGAACTACTCGAGGTCGGATTCCTGGGTCGCGAGGTGAAGCTTGTCGAAAGCATGCTCAAAGAGCTGGACAAACTCGAGGCAAAAACAGACAAGAAGGCCGTTATCGTCAGGCGCGGGTTGTTCAAGCTGGAAGCCGACCTCCCTCCCGTCGACGTTATGTTCCAGTATCGTGTGCTGGCACTTTTATCCGCTATTGCAGATGACGCCGAGAAAGTTGGCGACCGACTGCAGATCCTGATGGCTAAATAGGGGAAATCAATCGTGGAAATTATTGCTCAGTACGGCAGCATCTTCCTGATTCTCGCTTGCGCGTTCGGCTTTTTCATGGCCTGGGGCATCGGCGCTAATGATGTCGCAAACGCCATGGGGACCTCTGTCGGGTCTGGCGCACTCACCATCAAACAGGCCATCCTGGTAGCGGTTATCTTTGAGTTCATGGGAGCCTATCTCGCCGGTGGCGAGGTTACCGCTACCATCCGCAAAGGTATTATTGATCCGAGTGTTATGACGGACACCCCCGAGCTCATGGTGTACGGCATGATGTCCGCCCTGCTTGCGGCAGGTACCTGGCTGTTAATTGCAAGTATGAAGGGATGGCCCGTATCCACTACACATTCCATCGTTGGGGCAATCGTTGGCTTTGCTGCTGTGGGT
>CALINF010000141.1 GCA_938045215.1 uncultured Halieaceae bacterium
CAGATAGCAAAGCTGCTGACTTTTCTGGAATCGCTGACTGGCAGCAACGTGGCGAGCCTGGAGGCGGATGGGCGCTCCGCGGTGATCGGGGATCCGTAGCACTATAATGCACTGGGCCCAATAGCATTGATCTGTTATCGCAGTCTGCCGTTTGAATACTGTTTGTGGAAAAACTGCCGCCAAGTTGTATAAGCTAGGCGCGAGACTTTCGCTTTTTGTCTATCGGAGTCAATTTTCGCTATCTGGAATATGATGAGACAACTACTTGCAATCATAATGGCTGTTCTGGTGCAGTTCACGCCAGCTGCCAGCCACGCATCGGAGGATTGGTCACACCTTGTCGCGGCTGATGACGCCCGGGAGGACCTCCGGGCCCTATATAGCGGATTAGAGTCTGCCCACTTCGACCTGTTCGTAAACCGCTCTCGGGAGGATTACGACGCGCTATTTGAGCAAACTCTTGCCACTTTCAACCAGCCGCTGTCGCGTCTTGAACTCTGGCGGTCACTCCAGGCCTTCACGGCTTTCGGCAACGTGGCGCATGCCAAAATCGACTTCCCAACCGACGCCTATGGCGAATATCGCGCGCAAGGCGGCAAGGCTTTCCCCATCTATCTAAAGATCGACGATGGCCGCGCCTATATCAGTGAAAATTATTCGGCGTCCGAGGCGGTGTCGGAAGGGGATGAAATCCTCGCCATCAATGATGAGCCCATGAGAGCCTGGCTGGATCGAACGGCCAGCTACATTTCTGCGGATATCCCCTACATCGCGCACTCATTGCTGGAATCCGGGTTTCCGATGTACCTTTGGCTGGTGACAGGCGAGCGCGAAACGTTTGAACTGCGACTGCGAAAATCCAACAGTCTCATCATGAGCGCCCAAGTCGCGGCACTATCCTACGATGACCTATTGGCCAGGATTGAAGTGGCACCAGACAGGTTCACGCTGGACTATACGTCTCGCGAAGCGCGAATGCTTGACGGATCTGTGGGCTATCTACGCCCGGGGCCTTTCGACAACGTCGAAAACCCGGAGAAGCTCTGGGACAACAGTGCGATGATTGAGTTTGTGGACGCGGCATTCGAGTCATTTATCGCTAGTAAGGCGAGCACTCTGGTGCTCGACCTTAGGAACAACCCGGGTGGAGACAACTCATTCAGCGACCCCATCATTGCATGGGTCGCCGATGAGCCATTTAGTTTTTCTTCCAATTTCCTGGTCCGCTCCAGCAACGAGGCTGCTGCGTCAAACCAAGCCAGATTGGATGCCGGTCCGGATGCAACAGGCAGTGTGTCAGCAATGTATGCCGAAGCGTTTTCCAGTGCGCCTCGCGGGCAGACTTTCAAGTTCGAGATTCCAATTGCACAACCCAGAAAGGGAGAACAATTTGGAGGCAGTGTCTACGTCCTGGTTAACAGGAACTCCTACTCGAACGCGGTGAACACCGCAGCCATTTTTCAGGACTACGGCTGGGGCACCATCGTGGGTGAACCCACCGCCGATTTTGCCACTACCTACGGTGCCATGGAGAGCTTCACACTGCCTCACACAGGATTCAAAGTAAGCTTCCCCAAGGCTCACATCATTCGTCCGTCGGGTGACACGCAACCCGGTGGTGTGCAGCCAGATATTTTCATCTCCAGTCCCATAGTCGCTACGGCTAGCGACACAGTTCTCGAGCGCCTGTTGGACACCATCAGTGGCGACTGAGTCGAAGTAGGTGGCGTACGTCGCCGCTACTGCACTGCAGGCAAGCGCCGTTAAACCTTAAGTGGCGGGGCCACCGGCTTGGGAACTACGACAGCCTCCAAGGGATTAGCCAGCTTTCCAGGCGCAGCCAGCAACAGCAAGACTTCAGCTGTCATGACTTTGCGTATCTACGCCAATCCAACTGATCGCTGTTAAGTAGTTAGCGAAGAGGGCGATTGTTTGGAAGCGATAGAAATGGAATATGATACTCTCGAGGGCAATGTAGTTTTACCTGCAGGAAGGTAACGGTATCCTGACCCTATGCAACCACTCATTGATCACATTCAAATTACCGTGAAAGATCTGCACGAAGCAGAAGCCTTTTACGACATCTTAATGCCCATTTTGGGCTACGATCTCAACCTTAAATCAAAAGGAAGCGTTCCTGCGCATGAATTTGACGTCATAGAATATGTACATCCAAAACTAACTGTAGGAATCAACTCGCCAAGATCAGTATTCAAAGATGAAAAGGTGCATCGAAGAAAGCCGGGAGCATTGCACCATCTGGCTTTTCAAGCTAAAAATGAGCAAGAAGTAGATAATGCCTACGAGCAACTCTTGAGATCAAGTGCCAATATTGTAGCCCCTCCTCAACTCTACCCGCAGCACGGTGAATATTATTATGCGCTTTTCATTAAAGACCCTGATGGCATTAAGTTAGAGATCGTTTACGAAAAGAAATAGTCTATAAAAAGTCCAGAATCGAGTTCTGAGCCTCCCACGATTTTGTTTGTATTGGCATAAGAAATGCAAATCGTACGCTGTCGCCGGAATCCTCATCTGTTCTTTCTGGCGCATATGATTCAGGATCCGGTCGCTGGTGGAGTCGGTTTGCAAGTGGTGGCAATCAAATAGGCCAGGGAAGCGCCTGTTACCTGAAGATTTTGGACGATAGCTTAAACTGAGATGTGATTGCCCGTAATCTGCCATCACTACCTTAAGGCAGTAACAGGTGTGCTGGTAGAAAATTGGAGAGCGAGTGAGTGGATATTGATACAGGTAAGATTCGGCGATTGCGAGATGCGCTGGTTAAAGGTGGCCGCGTTACTGCTGCCCAGAGTGAAATCAGCGGACGCAATCATGACCATCACCTGGCGGCTGTGCAGCGCGTATCGCCTATGGTTGAGGTCATGTACCTGATGATGGCCATCGACGGTGACGTCGGCGAAGACGAGCGCGCGTCTATTCAGGGCGCACTTAAATTGCTGACCGACGGGATGGTATCCAATGAACACCTCGACGGGATGCTGGCTGATTTTGATACGCTGGCAATGCAGGAGGGTGTTGAGGCGAGACTCCAGGCCATAGGTAACAAGATCTGCCGTGATCGCCTTGATCGCGAGACAGCGTTCAGTCTTGCCGCGGCCGTTGCGATGGCTGACGGCAAGGTAGTGGAGGAAGAATCATTGCTGGTCGCATCGATTGCCGAGTGGTTCGGGATTTCCAGCCGGCGCTGCAATGAGTTACTGAGTTCTCTTTGAAGCTGTGCTTCTGATCACCCGTATTCAGGCACCAGCACTTCTTCAAAGTCGACAGAGTCGGCCCCGATGCTCAATGCCACGTGGTGGCGATACACATCATCCCTGCCTGAGAATATACGGGGTACCATAGACGCGTTAATGTAGACCGTCTCATCACTTGCAAGCTGCCATGGGCGTATATCACCCTGTTTCGTCCGCAGGTGCATGTGACCGGCGATCACCGCCAGCACTTTGATACCTCTTGATCTGGCATGCGCGATAGCCTCGCTCAGGTCTAAGTCTCCCCAGTCGCCGCCATCATCCTTGAAATCGCAGCCCCACATGTCAGCGGGTAACTCACCCAACCCGAAGGGACCATTATGTGCGAGAAAAATGACGCGATCAGAGTCTACCTCATCCACGAGCGAGCAAAGTCGGTCGCGTGAGTCCTCCATGCTCTGGATACCGTAGGTTTGTGCCATGTAGTCTGGGAAAGAGAGATTGGGGCCTCCCATGCTGTGAGGCCTGCCTGCCAGCAGGCTAACCTGTGTACCTTCAGCGTGAATCCGGTGATGACTGTAACCACAGAGACTGATGCCAAGATCCTCGTCGGTATCATCGTCATCGTCCAGTGCAATAGACAAAAGCTTATTGATCCCTCGCTGGTGAGCAAGCTCCGCTGCCAGTGCATGGATGTCTACGGTATCATTGTTGCCGGGCATAACCAGCGCCGGCTGGCGCAGAGCAGCCATCAAGCGCGCCATACGCAGGCAGCTTTCCTGGCTACCGCCTCCCAGATCACCGGTGAAGAACAGCAAATCATAATCACTGCGGGCGAACTGGGCCACATCCACCGCGTC
>CALINF010000142.1 GCA_938045215.1 uncultured Halieaceae bacterium
CGCCTCCGACGGTCACAATCTGAAGAACCGGACACCCGAGTTGAGTGAAGCCCGCGCAGCCGCGGCTGTCATTGTGGGCGAGGAAGAGGCAGGTCGGCTGGTGCAAGCACGACCGCGTGCCATTCTTGATAATGTCGACCCAGCTATGGTGGCTCCGATTGAAGTGAAGCCTGAAGTCGTGCAAACGGCGGTTAAGCCCGGTTTGTGGCAACGATTACTGGGTGGCTAAAAGACCGGCGCAAGTGGGGTAGAGTGATCTAAAGGCCCATGGAACGAAACTCTATATCCTGCGCGCTGTGGCGCCACAGCTCTTCAAACAAATCGAGATGGTGCACGGCAGAAGAGGGCGAGTCTGGCTCATAAAAGCCTTTGTGGTCCGCATCACCGGGTTTGAACAGTACGCCATCCCGATCTCGAATAACCAGAGTCTGGTCTTTCCAGTCAGGATGTTCAGCCAGTTTGTGCAGCTTGACCTTGGTTGGCAGTCGTCTGGATAGTTCCAGTAATCGATGTCCGCGCTGTACGATGGCTCTTGAATCCTGCACCAGAATACGAATCATCGACTGACGGCCGCTTCGTGCCAGTGCACTGAGCGCCTCCGCCAGCTCCCGCTTGTCAAACACCTTGTTGTCAAGGGTGGGGCTGAGAATGCAGATGTGGCGCGACGCTGTCTGGCACAGCCCGATCGCGAGCTCATCAAAAGGGTAAGGGTAGGAAACACCCTGCAAAAAGGTCGTGCGCTGGCGATAGTCCAGCATCCGGCGCATGGCAATATGTGCGATGCCCGCTTCCTCAAACGGCTCGCCATAGGGTTCGAAACCGGCTTTGGCATAGAAGTCGCCAGCATGTGACTGTGCATGCAGATAGACTGATGGCATTCCTTGATCCATTGCTGCATCGACCAGTGCATCCAGCACCCCACGTCCGAAACCTCTGCCGCGATACTGGGCAAGAACAGCCATACGGCCGATCTTGCCATCTTTCAGCAGTCGGCCGCAGGCCACTGGCGCTGTATTAGATCCCGATTGCAGCACAGTGAGTACGTGAGTGGCCTCTTCGTCCTGCCCATCCCACTCTATCTCGCGTGGAACGTGCTGTTCTTCGATAAACACTCGTTCCCGCAGCGCTCGTAATGACTCTTTATAGTCCTGCCATGCAACGACGCCAGTTGATAATGTATCAGTCGTATTCATCATCACTATGGAGCACCCCCGCGCAGAGTAGTTCTATCAGTAGTTGGCGACACTCGCGTTGCTCGCGTGCCAGGGCAAGCTCTTGTCCGCCCAGTTGCCTGTCAGTACACAGGTCGATCAAGTGAGTTAACACGCGCTTATCTTGCAACGAACTGGCGCCATTTGTGAAGACCACAATAGTGTCATCCTGCTCTTGCCAGGCCAGCTTTGCTGCAGCGTTCACCTGTAGCTGCTGCGCACTGTCCAGGACAGCAATAGCCTGCTCTTCTTCAAGTTGTTCGTCTACAGCATATCGGGGCTCTGTGACCAACTCACCAAACCAGCGTGATTGCCCGTTAGATTGCAGGCAAGCGATCGCAATTTGCCGCGCGCGCTCTACATCAGCCACCTCAATTTCACCCGGCCTGCGTGGTTTGGCGCGGCCGGCGTCTGTATAAAACGTGTCCGGGGGAATGGTTTCAAGTGCCGAGTCCGTGAAGCGCGATAACAGATCGCTGGCTCTGGGTGCGCGAAAGCCGATGGAGAATGTTGTGCATTCGCCCTGGGCGACACCCCAGTGTGCCAATCCCGGCGGTACGTACAGCATGTCGCCAGGTCCCAGTAGGTATTCTTCTGCCAGCTCGAATTCGGCGAGTACACGGATCTGGTTGTGTTCAAGCAAGGCCGTGGAACTGTCGCATTGCTGCCCCAGCCGCCACAGTCGTTCGCCTTCGCCTTGTAATAGAAAGACATCATAGTTGTCATAGTGCGGGCCTACGCTGCCACCGTCGACTGCGTAACTCACCATGACATCGTCGACACGCCAATGCGGAATGAAATCCGCCCACTGCCGCAGCTGTGCTACCTCGGGCAAATAGTGATCGACGGCTTGCACAAGCAAGGTCCAGGGATTGCCACGGCTAAAGTCTTGCTCTGAGAAGGGGCCCTGATGCACAGACCACGCCCCATTCAGATTCTCTATGATCCGGCTTTCCACCGTGTCTTCCAGTGCGAGCCCAGCCAGTGTATCGGCGTCGATGGGTGCACTGTAGTCACTGGCCGTGTTGCGGATAAGCAGTGGCTTGCGTTGCCAATAGTCGCGCAGGAATATATCCCTGTCCAACTGCAGGCCAACGATAGACACGCTTAGCGTAATGCCTCGGTCTGGTCCACTGCATTACCAATATACTGGGCAGGGGTCAGAGCCAACAATTCCTTCCTGGCCTGCTCAGGAATTTCCAGTTTCTCTACGAAGTCGCGAATGACCTCAGCACTCATGTCCTGACCCCGTGTCAGTTCCTTGAGTTTCTCGTAGGGCTTTTCAATGCCATACCTGCGCATTACGGTCTGAATGGGCTCTGCCAATACTTCCCAGCTGCTATCAAGGTCGGCGGCCAGCCGGGCGTGATTGAGCTCCAGTTTGCCAATGCCTTTCAGGCCCGCCTCGTAGGCAATCAGGCTATAGCCAATACCAACGCCCATATTGCGCAGCACGGTAGAGTCGGTGAGATCACGCTGCCATCGACTAATGGGTAGTTTGGTCGACAAATGCGTAAAGATCGCATTGGCAAGACCCAGGTTTCCTTCTGAATTCTCGAAGTCGATGGGGTTGACCTTGTGTGGCATCGTTGATGAGCCCACCTCACCGGCAATGGTCTTTTGTTTGAAATAGCCCAGCGAGATATAACCCCATACGTCACGATTAAAATCGATCAGTATTGTGTTAAACCGTGACAGGGTGTCGAACAGTTCAGCTATGTAGTCATGCGGCTCGATCTGAGTGGTGTAGGGATTGAAGCTTATGCCCAGTGAGGTCACAAAAGCCTCAGCATTGCTCTGCCAGTCAATATTGGGGTAGGCCGACAGATGCGCATTGTAGTTGCCAACAGCGCCATTGATCTTACCCAGGTACTCGATGCCGTCGAGCTGGTCCATTTGCCTGCGCAGGCGCGCAACAACATTGGCGATTTCCTTGCCCATGGTGGTCGGGCTGGCGGTCTGCCCGTGGGTACGAGACAGCATTGAAGCATCCTTGCACGACTGTGCCAGATCAATCAGTGTTGTAATGATCCGGTGCATTGCGGGCCGAAGAACGTCCGCGACTCCATCACGCAGCATCAGCGCGTGCGAGAGGTTGTTTATATCTTCCGATGTGCAGGCAAAGTGCACAAATTCGCTGACGGCTTCAAGTTCGGCATTACCGGCGAAGCGCTCTTTGATGAAGTACTCGACGGCTTTCACGTCGTGATTGGTGGTTGCTTCAATATCCTTGATGCGCCGGGCGTCGATCTCACT
This sequence comes from uncultured Halieaceae bacterium, assembly GCA_938045215.1. Classification (GTDB taxonomy): domain Bacteria; phylum Pseudomonadota; class Gammaproteobacteria; order Pseudomonadales; family Halieaceae; genus CALINF01. The sequence continues at coordinate 3,468 of CALINF010000142.1, forward strand.
GAAATCCACTGCGATGCTTTCCAAAAGTGCGGTGGCCGTGGGAGACAATGCCGGCACTTCTTCAATTGCAGGATGTTGGGCGAGGCATTGTAGCCATCGAACCTCCACCAGTACCCGTCGCTTGATCAGGCCAAATTCGCTGAAAACGTCACGTAAAGGGAGGGTTTTGTTGCCATAGCGGCCGTCGATGGGGGAAACGGCGCTGAGCGCGGACAGATCCATGATGTGCTCCGGTCGGGAAAGACCGCGATTTTACACCACGTCGAGACCGCGTGACAGTTGTTGCGACAGTGTAAGTAATTGCTTGCGTTGTAGCAGCAGCTTCCAGCGTCGTCCTCCCACTTGCCGCCAGGCATAGCCAGCGCGGATACCCGTGAGTAAAAGCGACCGAATAATGGCGGCATTCTGGTCGTTCTGGAGATGCTGGGCGCTGCCGTTGACCTTGATCCGGAACTTCAACTGACTCAGCGTATCTTCGTAAATGGCGGATATGTTGCGACACACGTCGTTGACATGCCCGGCAAAGTGCTCGGCGTTGAAGCTCGCGTGTTCCAGCCGAGAGCGCACAACCGCCATCATCTGTGGGTTGGCAGCAAACTTGCGCTCCAGATAGAGTATGCCAAATACGTAGCGCACCACGTCAGCATTCTCCTCAGCGTCCCGGTTGGCCAGCAAATTGCTGAGGTTTTGCATACCGAGCTTGACCCCGGCAAGGCCTCCGTAGAGGTCCACAATGCGTTCTGGCTCGAACTCGAACAGGCTGTGGATGGAGGGCTCCAGAAACTCAATGGGATAGCTGCCGGTCTTGGAGATCTGGTCAACCATCCGGGCGGCCTGAGCCACGCCGGCCAATGCGACAACCTGTTGCTCCAGGCTGGACAGAACAGGCGTAGTCATATTATTGGCTCCGCTCAATGACACCACCGCCGAGACAGCGATCCCCGAGATAGAACACCACTGATTGCCCTGGTGTCACAGCGCGCTGGGGTTCATTGAATTCAACCCGATAGCCTGTGCTCGCTGTGTGCAAGGTGCAGGATTGATCCGTCTGGCGATAGCGAACCTTGGCAGTGCACTCAAGCGGCAGCGCTGGCGCCTCGCCAGCAACCCAGAATATGTCTGTTACGAACAACTCGTGCTTAAACAGGGCAGGGTGGTTGTTGCCTTGTGCTACCAGCAGCACGTTGTTCTCTAGATCCTTGTCGACCACATACCACGGTGCATCCCCGTGATTGGCCAGACCGCCAATACCCAGACCCTGTCGCTGCCCGATAGTGTGATACATCAATCCCTGATGACGCCCCAGGTATTCGCCGTCCAGGCTGTGAATCTCGCCGGGCTGAGCGGGCAGGTATTGCTGCAGAAAATCCGCAAAGCGACGCTCACCGATAAAGCAAATGCCCGTGGAATCCTTTTTGTTGTGTGTGGCCAGGCCCTCGCGTTCCGCTAGTTTACGGACCTCGGGCTTATTGATATCCCCGATGGGGAACAGTGTCTTCTCCAACTCGTGGTGTCCTACGGCGTGCAAAAAGTAGCTCTGGTCTTTATTGGGATCCAACCCTTTGAGGAGGGTGGCCTTGCCGTCGGACTCACCAAGGCGCGTGTAGTGCCCGGTGGCGATATGGTCGGCCCCGAGCATCACGGCATAGTCGAGAAACGCCTTGAACTTGATTTCACGGTTGCACAGGATGTCGGGGTTGGGTGTGCGACCTGCGCGGTACTCGGCGAGAAAGTGCTCGAATACGTTGTCCCAGTACTCGGCAGCAAAATTAGCGCCGTGCAGGGGTATATCAAGTTTGTCGGCAACGGCCTGTGCATCGGCGAAATCCTCTTTTGCCGTGCAGTATTCGGTGCCATCGTCTTCTTCCCAGTTCTTCATGAACAGGCCTTCCACCGCAAAGCCCTGTTCTTTTAACAGCAAAGCTGACACGGAGGAGTCGACGCCACCGGACATACCAACGATGACTTTAGTTGTAGAGTTCTGGCTCATACGTTTGCAATAACATCCAGAGGAAAACAGGTACCACTGCGCTGACGTTCTATAGAGGCCAGCACCAGCGGGCTGCGCATTTTAGCAGACTGTGCTGTGATCTCATCATAGTCCAGCCAATGTATGGCGATTATATCGGGGTCCAGTTCGGCATTTTCAAGCACGCGCACAGGATTGCCGGCGAAGGTGGTGCGATGATAGGTAATGCCGTTGGCTGGAGACGTATACAGTGCGACGCTGATGATGCCGGTAATGCCGATTTCCCAGCCGGTCTCCTCGAGCGTCTCTCGGTAGGCCGCCTCTATAAGGGATTCACCCTGTTCGAGATGGCCTGCAGGCTGATTGAACACAATCTCGCCTGTGGTCTTATCGCGTTCCTCTACCAGCAGGTAACGTGCACTGTCTTCGATAACCGTTGCTACAGTGGCGTTAGGTTTCCAGGTGCTCATCTCGTATTACCTCCCTTGCGGTCTGCGCTGCGTCTGCCTGGGCGCCTCGGTGAGTGTGCAGTGGCGGGTACGTGCACGGTTATCCCCCTATGTTGCCCCGGCAGCAGGCTGTTGAGGGACCACTCGCCTACCTGCATGCGAACCAGTCTCAACGTTGGAAAGCCAACGGCGGCGGTCATGCGCCGTACCTGGCGGTTTCTACCCTCGCAGATAGACAGTTCGAACCAGCTGTCGGGCACGGATTTGCGGAAGCGAACCGGTGGGTCGCGTTCCCACAGCGCAGGCGGCTCCATGATTTTGGCTCGCGCTGGCAAGGTAAGACCGTCTTTTAGCATTACGCCGGCCTGTAATTGCTCCAGTGCGTTGGCGGTGATATTACCTTCCACCTGCACCCAATAGGTTTTCCAGTGCTTGTAACGTGGATGGGCGATCCTTTGCTGCAGCGCGCCGTCATTGGTCAGCACTAATAAGCCCTCGGAGTCGTAGTCGAGTCTTCCGGCGACACGAAAGCCCGGCGCGCTCAGAAAATCAGCCAATGTCTTGCGTCCTCCTTCGTCAGTAAACTGACTCAACACCGCAAACGGCTTGTTCAGCAATATCACGTTTGTCATGGGCATAGTCTCTCGTTTTGCAGATCAATTTTTGGTCAGGAGATTCGATAATAAATCTGCTACAATCTGCCGGCTCAGTTTGGGACAGCCCCACGAGGGTATCTTGTCCCGACTCTCTAATAACCTCATACATGGAGTAAATCATGGGCTACAAGCATATTCAGGTGCCAGGCGAAGGAGAGAAAATCATCGTCAATGAAGATAACAGCCTGAACATCCCCGACAATCCTATCATCCCCTACATTGAGGGCGACGGTATTGGTGTTGATATCAGCCCCGTGATGATCAAAGTGGTCGACGCCTCGATTGCCAAAGCATACGGTGGCAAGAAGAAAATCTCCTGGATGGAGATATACACGGGCGAGAAAGCCGCAGAATTGTATGACGGCGACTGGTTCCCCGAAGAGACGCTGGATGCCATCAAAGAATACTCCGTGGGCATCAAAGGTCCACTAACAACACCTGTTGGTGGCGGTTTCCGTTCACTCAATGTAGCGCTGCGTCAGGAACTCGATCTCTATACCTGCCTGCGCCCTGTACGCTGGTTCGAAGGTGTACCGTCACCGGTTAAAGACCCCGGCGCCTGTAATATGGTTATCTTCCGTGAAAACTCGGAGGATATCTACGCTGGCATCGAGTACCAGGCTGGTACAGACGACGCGCAAAAGGTGGTGGACTTCCTGATTAACGAAATGGGCGCGACCAAGATTCGTTTCCCACAAGAAGTAGGTATCGGCATCAAACCGGTCTCCGAGGAAGGTACCAAGCGTCTGGTGCGTAAAGCCATTCAGTATGCAATCGATCAGGACCTGGACTCGGTTACACTGGTGCACAAAGGCAACATCATGAAGTTCACCGAGGGCGCATTCCGCGACTGGGGCTATGAACTGGCTCAGGAAGAATTCGGTGGTCAATTGCTGGATGGCGGTCCTTGGGTATCTATGAAGAATCCAAATACTGGTCGTGAGATCATCATCAAGGACGTCATTGCTGATGCCATGCTACAGCAGATTCTGACCCGTCCGCGCGACTACAGTGTTGTTGCCACGCTGAATCTAAACGGTGACTATCTTTCTGATGCTCTGGCAGCGCAGGTTGGCGGTATTGGTATTGCGCCTGGCGCGAACCTGTCCGACACCATCGCGCTGTTTGAGGCTACCCATGGTACGGCACCAAAGTACGCCGGTCAGGATAAGGTGAACCCCGGTTCGCTAATACTGTCAGCCGAAATGATGCTACGCCACATGGGCTGGAACGAAG
>CALINF010000143.1 GCA_938045215.1 uncultured Halieaceae bacterium
TACCAGTAGCGAGTGTTATTCGAAGCGGAGAGGTGGTGTCTGTGCGCGGTGGGGATCACCTGCACGAAGGCGATATATTGGAGCTCATTGCCCCGCGAGCGCTGTTTTCGGGTGGCATAGCGGCAATCGGCGACGAGATACCGCCCGAGCTCGATGTTGGGCAGGCGCATAAGAGCGCTGTTGTAGTGGTCACCAATAAGGCCGTATGCAATCAAACTCTGGGTGAACTGGCGCCTCCAGTGGCATTTGGTGTACTGATAGAAAAGATTATCCGAGCCGGTGTTGAGCTGCCGCACAGCCAGGATCTGGAAATCCAGACGGGCGACATCTATCACGTGGCCGGCAAGCCAGCGAAGGTAGAGGTCTTCGGGCGCTACCTTGGCCATATGGAACGCAATCTCAGTCAGACAGATATGATTACTTTTGCCTTTGGCATAGTGCTTGGCATTTTGCTGGGCATGCTGTCATTCACCGTGGGTGGAATTGCGATTGGTCTGGGAACCGCGGGAGGTCTTCTTGCGGCTGGCTTGGGCATTGGCTATATGCGCTCTGTACGGCCCACCTTCGGACGTCTGCCCGAAGCCACTAGCTGGTGGCTCATGGAGTTTGGTTTATTGCTTTTCATGGCAGGGGTTGGATTAAGCGCTGGCGGCAAATTTATAGATACGCTGACCAGTGCAGGTCCGTTGCTGGTGGTTGCGGGTGTCGTCGTCACGAGCGTACCACTGCTGGTTGCCTATTTTATAGGCAGCAAACTATTGCGGCTTAATCCTGCCATTTTGATGGGGGCGCTCACCGGGGCAATGACCAGCGGTGCCTCATTGTCTGTGGTAACACGGGAGGCGCGAAGTGCTGTGCCTGCTATCGGTTACGCGGGTACTTATGCATTCGGCAACGTTTTTCTGATGGTTGCGGGGCCGGTTGTATTGCTGCTCGCCTGACTGGCCTGTTCGGCAATGTGGATACAATTGGGAAAAGACGACACCCGTATTTTTTCTGGCAAGCTACATCAGTTTCGCGACACAGGCGGATTGCAGCAATTTCGATAACACCCGGGAGTTCAGCAGCTGATTTCTCTTTTTCTGCGCAGGCCAGGCTGCATCACTTATAGATCTTGCGATACTGAAAAGAAAATTACAGGTGCCGCATAAGAACGATATCCTGACTGTGTAGTTCCGTAGTCTGCGATTTTTCAAGGTCGGCTCAGTGTAGATTTAACAGGCTATACTTGATAGACAGAGGCGCAAAAACATAGAGGCTGACTGAATGATTTTCGTCAAGAAAGTGGTGCTTGATGTGCTCAAGCCCCATCAACCTAATGCTCTGGATTTTTCGAAAGCAATATCCGCTATTGGCGATGATTATCGGGTTCGCGTAATTGTACTCGAGGTCGATGAGCAGACGGAAACACTGCAAGTGGAGGTCACGAGCAGTGCGATAGATTTTGAGTTGATTCGCGAAACGGTGACGGAGCAGGGTGGGTCGGTTCACAGTATCGATGAAGTGGTAGTGGAGAATGAACGTGAGGCCGCTGCAGATTAATCGTTCATGAATGTTTTTGAACGGATCGGCTCTCTGATTCAGATAAGCCGTAGTCAAAAAATTGTCCGGCGCTATTTAGTTGTTAATGGCTTTGATGGCGCGCTGACGATGCTGGGCTTGATGATGGGTTTTCTGGTTAATGCGCCTGAATTGGCGATTATGCTTAATGTTTGCCTCGGTGCGGCTATTGCACTGGGCGTAAGCGGCATGAGTAGCGCCTACGTTAGCGAAGCCGCTGAACGACAGCGTGAGTTGGACAATCTGGAAGAGGCAATGCTCACCGACATGCGCGAGAGTGTTTACGGTGATGTAGCGCGCTGGGTACCGTTGCTGGTTGGGCTGGTAAATGGCCTGGCGCCATTACTGATTTCACTGCTGATTATGATGCCTCTTTTTCTGGCCCACCAGGGCGTGCAGCTACCCCTGCCGCCAGCTTATCTGTGCATTGCAGTTGCGGTACTGCTTATTTTTTTGCTGGGTGTGTTTCTGGGGAAAATCGCCTCCATGTCCTGGATAACTAGTGGCATTCGCACCGTACTCATTGCGCTCACAACAGCTGGTTTAATCTACCTGTTTGCCGCTTTTTAGAACAAGCGAACAATATGACATCGAATTCAATTCAGTGCGGGACTGCAGCGGTATGAAAGATACCTCTTGGCATACGCTTGACGTAGCAGGCCTGAAGCAAACACTGGGATGTGAACTCGAGCGGGGTCTCAGCAGCGCCGAGGTCGCAAGCCGTCTTCAGCAGTATGGTCCAAATCAGCTGGAAGACAGGGGCCGCAGCCCATTCTGGCAGATGTTCCTGCGACAATTTCTTGATTTCATGATTTTGATTCTCCTCGTCGCCGCTTTGATCTCCGGTGTCATGGGAGACCCCATTGATACCGTGGTCATTCTGGTAATCGTTACGCTAAATGCCGTAATTGGAGCAGTTCAGGAGTTTCGTGCGCAACGTGCGATGGAAGCTCTTGGCGCAATGGCCGCGCCCACTGTCCGTGTACGGCGTGATGAACGGGTGCAGATACTACCCAGCGCTGAGTTGGTCCCCGGAGACCTTGTCCTGCTGGAAGCGGGAGCGATAGTCCCTGCGGATTTGCGCCTGCTCGAGGGTGCCGAGCTTGAGTTGGATGAATCGATGCTCACCGGTGAGTCTCACGGGATTGCCAAACAGTTCGAAGCCCTGTCGAGTATTGAACTGCCAGTAAGCGAGCGCAGCAACATGGCATTCAAGGGTTCCCGGGTCAATCGCGGTAGGGCTGAGGGTGTAGTGGTCGCTACCGGGGTGTCAACTGAACTGGGACAGATTGCCGAATTACTGCATAGCGTTCCCCAGTTCGACACACCACTGCAGCAGCGTTTGACGGCGTTTGGGAAAAGGCTGGGTCTGGCGGTGCTAAGCATATGTGCGCTTATCTTTTTGATGGGATGGATGCGAGGTGAACCTACTTTATTGATGTTTATGACGGCAGTCAGTTTGGCTGTCGCCGCTATCCCCGAGGCGTTACCGGCGGTAGTCAGCGTGGCTCTTGCGCTGGGTGCGCGCCGAATGAGCAAACTAAAGGCGCTTGTGCGTAACCTGCCAGCGGTGGAAACGCTGGGCTCCGTCACTTTTATATGCGCCGATAAAACTGGCACATTGACCGAAAATCGAATGCAAGTACAAAAGTACTTTGTGACTGGACAAGTGCTTGAAACGATCCCTGAATCTGCGGTTGATTTAGGGCGGGCCATGGCATTGAGCAATGATGTTGAACTGGCAGGAGACGACTCCCAAGGCGAGCCGACGGAACTGGCGCTTTACCATGCGGCAAAAGAGGCGGGTTATGACAAGCACAGCCTCTTGCAAGAGTTTCCAAGGGTAGGAGAACTACCATTTGACTCAGAGCGCAAGCGTATGTCCACGCTGCACCGTGAAGGGGAAAGCGTCCGCTTGTACTGCAAGGGTGCCCCGGAGCAGTTGTTACCGCTGTGCAGTGATATTGACCAAACTGCAGTGTCCGTACAAGCCGAAGAACTTGCTGCATCCGGCTATCGGGTATTGGCGCTGGCTATGCGGGAACTTTCATTAAGACCGGAGGAGTCGCTATCGCCAGAGGTTGAAAACGGTTTGACGTTTCTGGGGATAGTCGCGCTTATCGATCCACCGCGCGAGGCCGTGCCGCAGGCAGTGAGTGACTGTATCAGCGCGGGCATTACCCCGGTGATGATTACCGGTGATCATCCGGCCACCGCTATGGTCATTGCCAGTCGGTTAGGCTTTTGTTCCTCCGACGCCCAACTGATGGTGGGTGAAGACATCGATGCATTAGACCCTGCAGTTATCAGAGAGCGTGTACGCGATGTTCGGGTGTACGCCCGCGTCAC
>CALINF010000144.1 GCA_938045215.1 uncultured Halieaceae bacterium
GCATATGACATCCGCGGCCTGGCGGAAGAAGAGCTTGATGATGAGATGATCGCGCGGATTGGTGGCGCCATAGCCACCAAGGCGAAACAGTTAGACCAACAGACATTGATCGTAGCGTGTGACGGCAGGCACTCCAGCCCCCGCATCAAAGCGGCATTAATCAAGGCGCTGATGGCGGGGGGTCGAGATATCATCGATATAGGGCTGGTCCCGACACCGCTGCTTTACTTCGCCACACGACATCTCAACTGTGGCTCGGGAATCATGGTGACCGGCAGCCACAATCCCGGTGACTACAATGGCCTTAAAATTGTTCTAAACCAGCAGACCATCGCTGCCGGCGGAATTCAGGAACTGCGTGAACTAGCGATCAAGCAGAAGTTCGCCAGTGGAACGGGTCGAATGATTCGTGAGGACATCGTCCCCGCTTACATCGACGAGGTCGTCAGTGATATCGCCATTACTATGCCGTTAAAGGTGGTTGTAGATGCCGGCAACGGCGCCACCAGCCTGGTAGCGCCTGGGTTATTCGAAGAGCTTGGTTGTGAAGTGATTCCCCTGTACTGCGAGATCGATGGACGCTTCCCCAACCATCCCCCGGATACCAGCAATGAGGACAACCTGGCTGGCCTTGTTGCCGCCGTAAAAGCGCAGGACGCTGATTTTGGCGTGGCATTTGACGGCGATGGCGATCGGGTCGCCGTGGTCACAGGCGCAGGCCACATCGTTAGAGCCGATGTGTTGATGATGGTTTTCGCCGAGGATGTGGTATCACGAAACCCAGGCGCCGATGTCGTTTTCGACGTCAAATGCAGCCGCAATCTTGCCCAGCTCATCACGCGTCACGGCGGCAGACCGGTATTGTGGAAAACAGGCCACGCATTCATGAAGGAAAAAATGATAGAGACCGGGGCCCTCCTGGGAGGCGAGTTCTCGGGCCACGTATTCTTCGGGGAGCGCTGGTATGGCTTTGACGATGGTATGTATGCAGCGGGCCGCCTGGCGGAGATACTGAGCACACATGGCGAAAGTCTCGATGATGCTATCGCCAATTTTCCGCAGACCGTGAATACCCCGGAAATTCTGGTGCAGGTAGAGGAGCGCCGCAAGTTTCAGATCGTTGAGCAATTTGCACAACAGGCCCAGTTTACCGATGGTAAAGTGAATACGCTTGATGGTGTTCGAGTTGATTTCGCCCAGGGCTGGGGCCTGGTACGAGCGTCAAACACAACTGCCGCGCTCACCGCTCGTTTCGAAGCGTCAGATCAGGACGCACTGGATACTATTAAGGAAGCGTTCAGCTCACAGCTCCTGAAAGTTGATCCGGACCTGGATCTCAACTTCTAAGACAGAACATCGGTAGGCCATCTATCCCACCGCACAGGAATCAGTATGTCACTAACCCGCGAATCGGCACTTAACATTGCACAGGTACTGACCGAGGCGTTGCCCTATATCCAGCGCTTTACCGGGCGTACGGTAGTCGTGAAGTTTGGTGGCAACGCCATGGTTGATCCGATGCTGCACGACAGCTTTGCCCGCGACATCGTCCTGATGAAACTGGTAGGCCTGAATCCCGTGGTGGTGCATGGCGGTGGGCCTCAGATAGGAAGCCTGCTGGAGAAGCTCAATATCAAGACAGAATTCGTCAATGGCATGCGAGTCACAGACTCCGAGACCATGGATGTTGTGGAAATGGTGCTCGGCGGCAGTGTGAACAAAGAAATAGTCGCGTCACTCAATCGTAATGGTGGCAAGGCAATCGGTGTAACAGGCAAAGACGGCCAGCTGATCAGAGCGCGCAAGATGACTGTCAACCGTTTCAGTCCAGAGCTGGACGCATCAGAAATTATTGATATCGGCCATGTAGGTGAAGTAGAGCAGATCGATACGGAGGTGCTGAATGTCATTCTCAACAGCAACTTTATCCCGGTTATCGCGCCCATAGGCGTAGACACAGAGGGTCGTACCTACAACATCAACGCTGACCTGGTCGCCGGAAAAATTGCTCAGGTCATGCAGGCAGAAAAATTGATGTTGCTCACTAACGTCCCGGGACTGCTGGACAAGAATGACGCGATCATGACCGGGCTGGGTACCGCACAGGTTGATGAGTTGATTGCGGACGGGACTATCAGCGGCGGCATGTTACCGAAAATCAGCTGCGCGCTCGACGCGGTAAAGTCCGGCGTGGCCAGCGCTCACATCATTGATGGGAGAGTTCCCCACGCAGTGCTGCTGGAAATTTTTACAGATGAGGGTATCGGTACGCTGATCACCAGCCGCAGAAATTGAGAAATCCCGCACTTTAGCGGCGCAAAGTATATTTTTGAGCAGACTGCGGCAGTCAACACCAAAAAAGTCGCATCAAAACTACGAGTTTTATTGCGCCGTTCTCCGGTAATGGATAGCATTAAAACCGATCCCCTCAGGCCATCGGCGTTATGTCCCCCAAGAAGTCTCAACGGCGGCAGCAAATTCTGGAAGCTCTGGCTCAGATGCTGGAAGCTCATCCAGGCGATCGCATTACCACGGCAGGTCTTGCCAGGCAGGTAGGCGTTTCAGAAGCCGCCCTTTACCGACACTTCCCGAGCAAATCGAAAATGTTCGAGGGGCTCATTGAGTTCATCGAAGAAACGCTATTCAGCCGTATCACCATTATTTTGGCGGAAGAGCCTACGGCGACTCGTCGCTGTGAGAAAATGCTCATGTTGTTGCTCGCCTTTGCTGAACGCAATCCCGGCATCACACGCATACTGACTGGCGACGCACTCGCCGGGGAGACCGAACGACTACACCTGCGAGTAGCGCAATTGTTCGACCGGTTTGAAACCCAGCTTCGCCAAACGCTGCGCGAAGCGGAAATGCGCGAGGGCCTGCGTCCTACCATACCGTTAAATGCGGCGGCAGGCCTACTGCTCTGTGCGGCTGAAGGTAGAATATCGCAGTATGTTCGCAGTGGCTTCAAGCGCTCACCAACAGTGGACTGGCCAGAGCAATGGCAGGTGCTGATGCAGGGGTTTTTCAAGGAAACAATCGGCGCCAATCCAAACCCGGCACCGGCGAGCCAGTTTATAGGCTAGCGATTCTCGTTGGCCAACATATTGCGACGCAGCTCTACCACCTCCAGAAGCATTTCGAACCGGTCAATGTCAGCCTGGAAATCCGCAGCAACCTGATCAATTTCCACGTCCCGATCCGCGAGGGCACGATCGGTTATCTCTATTTCGGTCTGCGCAGCCTCAATGGCACGTAGATGCTTCACATCTACGGCATTCCCACGTCGTTCTTGCTCGGCGGCCTGCGCCTGTAAGTTCTCAACGGTCTGCTTCAGGGAGCGACGATTACTCTTGAGAATGCTGACACGAATACGCAACTCACTCAGAGAACGCTCCCGAGCGGCTTCTATATCGGCAATCGTGCTGTAGCGCAGCAAAAGGCTTTCGTCCCACTCTCGCAGCCGCTTTTCCTCGGCCAGCGCGTC
>CALINF010000145.1 GCA_938045215.1 uncultured Halieaceae bacterium
TGACCATTCGGCAGGACAACGAAAAATCCGAACAGTCACGAATGCGGTTTGAAGCGCGTCAGGAAAGACTGGCACAGGAAGAACTCGACAAAGCTGCAAAACGCGAGGCCCGCAAGAAGGCAGCCGAAGCTCGTGCAGCGCAAGGTGGCGCTGATGAAGATCCCATTCAGGCAGCCATTGATCGCGCCAAGGCCAAGAAGGCCGCACAGCAGAGCGACACTGGGCCTTCGGAGTCCGAACAGGCAACGCTGGAGACGAGCATCGCCACCATACGCAAACGGCTCGCCACCGCGCAGGAGAAGCTCGATACGGCTCGTGCCGAGGACAGCGATCTGGTCGACGCATTGCAAACCGGGGTCGATAAAACCCGGGCCAAGCTGGAAGCGGCGGAATCAAAGCTAAAGGAACTAATTGCCAACGAGAAGCCCGCGGACAAAGCGCCACCACCAGTAGACGCTGCTCAAGCTGCGATTGAACGTGCCATGGCCGCGCGCAAGTCTGCAGAAGCGCTGACGCCGCAAGAGAAAGCCACCGCACAACGCAACAAGCTACAACAGCAACTAGAAAAAGCCAGAACGCGCCTTGAGCAGAGTCGTGAATCGGGGGAGGACGAGAAAATTGTAATCGCCCTCGAAAGTACAGTGGAGCGGTTGCAAAACAAGCTGAATGATCTCAACAACGCAGCGCAGGACGCATAGCATGGCCTTGATGCGCATCACCTCACCGCACGCGCATGGCCCGCAGCGCACCGATCGGGTGATGCTCAGCGTATTGCTGGCCACCGTGCCTGGCGTTGTGGTGCTCACACACTTCTTCGGCTTTGGCACCCTGGTGAACGTTGTCTGGGGTGGCCTGCTCGGATTGGCCTTTGAAGCCATGGCGCTTGCATTGCGCAAACGGCCCGTGGCGTTTTACCTGCGCGACTACAGCGCACTGGTCACCACTACCTTACTGTGTATCGCGCTTCCACCCTATGCACCCTGGTGGCTGATCGCGGTTGGTGTAGCATCATCCATTTTGCTCGCCAAGCATCTTTATGGGGGACTGGGCTACAACCCGTTCAATCCCGCTATGGTGGGCTACGTCATTCTACTTATATCATTCCCTGTGCAGATGACGGCCTGGGCGCCGCCGCGAGGTGTGGGCGAAGTACCCGGACTGCCAGATGCACTGCGCGCCTGCTTCACGCCCGCTCACTATGATGCCATCACTATGGCCACCCCACTGGACGTGCTGCGGCAGAATCAGGGCTTTATGATGGAAGACCTGTGGTCGCAAAATCCACAGTTTGGCCGCTGGGCAGGTGTTGGCTGGGAGTGGGTCAACATCGCTTTTCTAGCCGGGGGATTGTGGCTGCTGTATCGGCGTGTTTTTACCTGGCACGCGCCCATTGGCATGCTGCTGAGCATTGCGTTGCTGTCTGCTATTTTCTACGATGGTGGCAGCTCTACCAGCGGCGGCTCTCCCGCGTTTCATCTGCTCAGTGGCGCCACTATGTTCGGCGCGTTCTTCATCGCGACTGATCCCGTAAGTTCAGCTGTGTCGACGCGAGGCCGACTGATCTACGGAATGTTGATCGGTGCACTGGTGTATACCATCCGGGTGAAGGGCAACTACCCTGACGCGGTTGCGTTTGCGGTGTTGATTATGAACTTCGCAGCGCCCTTTATCGATCACTACACGCAACCCAGGACCTATGGCCACACAAAGGCCAAACCTGCCGATGATGTGGAGGGGGATCACTGATGCTGGGACGATCCATGTCACGCAATAGTCTGTTACTTGCCTTGTTTGCGGTTGTAACGACCCTCCTGATCGCAGGTACCTATCTGCAAACACGCGACAGGATTGCGCTGGCGCAGCGACAGGCAGAAGAGCGTGCGCTACTGGAGATTATTCCCACCAGCCGACATGACAACAGCATGCTGGACGACACGCTACCTATAAGTGCAGGTACACTGGGATTGCGCCAGGACAAGCAGATTTATCTGGCCAAGCAGGGTGGAGAGACAGTTGCCGTCATTATTCCCGCCACCGCCTCAGACGGTTACAGCGGGGATATTGACCTGATTATCGGGGTTAATCGTGACGGCTCGGTGGCAGGCATTCGGGTGCTCAGCCACAAGGAAACACCGGGGTTGGGCGACAAGGTGGATCTGAAAAAATCTGACTGGATATTGGACTTCGACGGGCGCTCGTTGAAGAATCCCGAACAGGCAGGCTGGGCCGTAAAGAAGGACCAGGGCATCTTTGACCAGTTTACAGGCGCCACCATCACACCACGGGCCGTTGTGGGAGCAACGCTCAAAGTGTTGCAGTATGCCAAGGCGCAGCATAAAGCCTTGTTTGCCAACGAAGCTGCCACCGGCAGCACAGGAGAACAGTAATGGCGCAACCCAGTTACGGTGAGCTGTCTGTTAATGGACTCTGGAAAAATAATCCCGCAATTGTGCAACTGCTGGGCCTGTGCCCGCTGCTTGCCGTAACCGGCACAGTCGTGAATGCTTTGGGGCTGGCCGCCGCCACCACACTGGTTCTGGTGTGCTCCAACACGGCCGTCTCGATTATCCGCAATATTGTCTCCGATGCCGTGCGTCTGCCGGCATTCGTAATGATCATTGCGGCATCGGTTACCTGCATTGAACTTCTGATGCAGGCTTTTGCATACGAGCTCTATCAAATTCTCGGTATCTTCCTGCCACTGATAACAACCAACTGCGTCATTCTGGGCCGCGCAGATGCATTTGCCAGCAAGAA
>CALINF010000146.1 GCA_938045215.1 uncultured Halieaceae bacterium
GGACACGTTGCTGATGTGTCCCTGCGCGTCGGTTTCGTAAAAGCGTGGGACAAGTTCCAGAGTATAGGTTGGCACGGCAAGAGACTCCTTGGGGATTTATCGGATGGTGCGCATTGTCAGGCAGGCAACCCATTGCCTGCAAGGTAGATCGACACCTGACGAAACTCGGGGGACTCATCCAGATCGGGCAGCGTCGATGCCTCGCACTGTTTTACCCGGCGGTAAGGGTGCATATTGAAGTCCTTGATTCGCGAATCTGCCATCAGCACGCTGGGCGCTCGGGACAGAAAACGTTGCAACCACGGCAAATTCTCGATGTCGTACAACACATCGGCCACGATGATGAGGTCGATGTCGCCGGCCGCGTCTGCAAAATCTGCGACCAAATTCAGATCCACGCCGTTGAGCGCAGCGTTTCGCGCTGTTGCGCGCAACGCAAGAGGATCGATATCACAGGCAATTACCCGCTGCGCACCTGCCAGTGCAGCCGCGATGCCGACAACACCAGAACCACAACCGAAATCCAGCACGCTCAGCCCGCGCACCAACTCTGGATTCTGGAGCAGATGCCGGGCAAGCACCTGGCCACTCGCCCAACAGAAGGTCCAGTACAAGGGATTCTCCATCAGGTACAACATCTGCTCAGGCAATAGCTGGTGCTGGGGATAGTCGCTGTTGAGCAGGTACAAGGAGATCTCGGGTGACAGCGGCAGCGGCATAGACTCAATGCGTGCACCCGGAAGCGCTGCAGAAAGGCACTGGGTAAGCTCGGCATCAACAAGGGGAACTGAAAGTGGATTCATAGGTTCGCAGTTTACATTCTCGTGGCAAGCTTTAAAGTACGCCTCCATGTCGCTGCCTCCCTATATCGTTCCTCACAGTCAGGAGAAAACCCGTATCCTCTACGAGGACGATGACCTGTTGCTGGTGTGCAAACCGCACCTGTTGTTAACCGTGCCTGGACGCCACCCACTCAACAAGGACTGCATGATCACGCGCCTGCAGGCCGACTATCCTACTGCCAGCGTGGTGCATCGCCTTGATCTGGATACATCAGGGATATTAATCGTCCCCCTCAACAAACCAGCCCACTCTCACATCAGCCGCCAGTTTCAGGAGCGGCAAGTGGAAAAACAGTATGACGCCGTGGTCTGGGGAGAGATAAAACCTGACTCCGGTGAAATCGACCTGCCCATTGCAGCAGATTGGGAAAATCGCCCCAGACAGATGATTAGTCATGACCGGGGCAAGTCCGCGCTGACGCGCTATGAGGTGCAGCAGCGCGAGGCTGATCGCACCCGGGTGTTGCTAAAACCGGTCACCGGACGATCGCACCAGCTACGTATCCACATGCGTGAGCTGGGACATCCGATATTGGGGTGCGACATGTACGCGCACGACGAGGCATTGGCGATGTCACCTCGCTTGTTGCTCCATGCCAGCTGGATCGGATTTACCCACCCGGTAACAGGCAAACGCATCGAAGGCATTTGTCCGGCTGAATTCTAGCCTCGCAATGCCTGCAGATTAACTGTCCAGATAGCTGCACCAGTCACTCCAGCTGCCCGCATACAATACCGCATCGTCCCGGCCAAGCACCGCCAGGGAAAACAGATTGACGCAGGCAGTCACGCCTGAGCCGCAGTACACCACTATTGACTCACTCTCCAGCAGGTCGCCCCAGTGCTGGCGTAAATGCAACTCCGAACCAATTCGACCGTTGTCGCTGGTCACGCCCTGCCAGGGTAGGTTTACAGCACCGGGAATATGGCCAGCAACAGGGTCGATAGGCTCCTCAAGTCCCTGATAACGAGTAGCCTCACGCGAATCCACCAGTGCCGCTCCACCTGCCTGAAGATCGGCGAGGTCGTGAATCCCGCAGGCACCCGAAAATGCGAGATCGAGCGCTACTGGCGCAGCGTTCATCGCCGGCGTGCTTTCTTGCGGTTCGCCGCCGGCCGTCAGCCACCCGGAATAGCCACCATTGAGCAACTCGGGAGGGCGATAACCCATCGCTCGCATCATCCACCACAAGCGTGCGGCGAAGGCGAAGCGGGAATCATCATAGGCAATCACCCGCGTGGTTGGTCCTATGCCCATCGATGCCAGGCGCTGCGCAAAAACATCCGCAGGCGGAAGAGGATGCCGTCCACCGCGCGCTTGAACCGGACCCGATAAGTCGGTATCCAGCGCCAGGTAGTGAGCACCGGGAATGTGCCCCGCCTCATAGGCAGCTCGACCCGCGTTGACATCGTGCAGGGCAAACCGACAGTCGACAATGATCGCATCACTGGCCATACCCAGCTCGTTAGGCTCTATCAGCATGCTGAAACTCCTGAGAAACCTGCATTATGCAAGAATGAGGGACGCGCGCACGAGGCAGTGTGTACCACGCGCCAAATTGGCTAGAATAAGTCTCTTTCACAGGGAACGGAACCTTGGTTACCAGTACCCGCAATGCGCAAAAGCTTTTGATTGTGGCAAAGCCCAATCACTCCTCTTCGTGGCGAAGCAATCAATTAGCGCTGCTGGCGATCGCAGTGCCTTCTCTCGGTGCAGGGATCGGCTTCGCGTTAGCAGGTGCCTGGCCCATCCTGCCACTGGCCGGACTGGAGATCGCGGCGCTGGGTTGCGCCCTCTATTACGTGAACTGGAAACTACAGTATCGGCATGTGATCACACTGGATAAGGACAAAGTTGTCATCGACAAGGGCCACTACCTACCCAAACAACGATGGGAGTTTGAACGCCACACGGCGGGGCTCGCAGTGACGCCCGAACAACACCCCTGGGATGGGCCTCGCCTGACCCTTCACAATGACAGCGAGCAGGTCAGTGTCGGCGAGTTTCTCAATCGAGATGACTGCCTCAAGCTCCTGGCTGTACTGCGCAAGGAGATCCGCGTGGGTACACACGGCCCCACCGAGAAAGTTACTCTGTGACCACAACTCCTACTTCGCTCACCCGCGGGGTCATCGGCGACGAGTGATGCGTTAGAGCGCATCGAATCTATATATCTTCAAAGCCACCATGACGACCCCGACCAGACGCAAAGCGACTGGCTCCAGTGACAGTTTCACGAGATGCAATCACATCCAAACCCCTGGTGAACTCATTCGCCAGCGCCTCACCGATAGGCTGACCCCATTGCTCCAGCGCACTGAGCCGGTCCGAACGCATACACATCTGCGGGAAGGCGCTGATCTGCTGCGCCAATTCAAGGGCCACCTGCAACGCCTGCCCATGCTCTGCCAGACGATTGGCAAGCCCAATCGAAAACGCTTCCTGTGCGTCGACTGGCCGCCCGGTAAGGATAAGATCCATGGCTCGACTGTGTCCGATCAGACGGGGCAGGCGTACGGTACCACCATCAACCAAAGGCACGCCCCAGCGACGGCAGAAAACACCCAACCTGGCCGTTGTCTCCATTACGCGCAGATCACACCAAAGTGCCAGCTCAAGCCCACCAGCAACCGCGTGCCCGGCTATCGCCGCTATTACGGGTTTACTCAACTGCATACGAGAGGGACCCATAGGCCCATCTCCATCATGGCTCATAGGATTGCTGTCTTTACCCGCAGCGACAGCCTTGAGATCTGCGCCGGCACAGAAATGACCATCGCGCCCCTGCAAAATGGCCACGGTGCTCTCATCATCGTCATCAAAGGCACGAAATGCCGCAGCAAGAGCACGCGCGGTTTCACCGTCCACAGCATTGCGCACCCCGGGACGCTCAATTGTCACCACTGTGGCTGTGCCAACGCGCTCTACTGACACCTTGTCTGTCATAACTACCCTCCTTCAATGAAACTATCCAAATCAGAATAGCACCATTACAGCACCGCTCCTGCCACGCTATAATCGCCACCTCTTTCGCCTACAGGCACTGACTATGTCACGCAACAAGGTCGGCTTTGTGAGCCTGGGCTGCCCCAAAGCCCTGGTTGATTCCGAGCGCATCCTCACGCAACTGAAAATTGATGGCTATGACATCGTACCCACCTACGAAGATGCCGAGATTGTGGTGGTTAACACCTGCGGCTTCATCGACAGCGCCAAACAGGAATCACTGGATGCAATCGGTGAGGCGCTGAGTGAGAATGGCCGGGTTATTGTCACCGGCTGCATGGGTAAGGGCGACGACGCTGCCTCTATCAAGGCTCTGCACCCAAAAGTACTGAGTGTCACGGGGCCAGCGGCCTATGAAGAAGTTGTCGGCGCAGTGCACGAATTCGTACCACACACCCCGGTACATGATCCCTATGTTGACCTGGTTCCTCCCCAGGGCATCAAACTCACGCCCAGACACTATGCCTATCTGAAAATTTCAGAGGGCTGCAATCATCGATGCAAGTTCTGCATTATCCCGAGCATGCGCGGCGACCTGGTCAGTCGACCCATAGGCGACGTGATGGGTGAGGCCGAGCGCCTCGCCAATGCGGGTGTGCGGGAACTGCTGGTGATCTCTCAAGACACCAGCGCTTATGGAGTGGATCTGAAGTTCCGTACCGGGTTCTGGAACGGCAGACCCTTGAAGACCAACATGCTGTCGTTGTGTGAGGCGCTGGGTGAGTTTGGCATCTGGGTACGCCTGCACTACGTGTACCCCTACCCCCACGTCGACCATGTGGTGCCGCTGATGGCCGATGGCAAAATTTTGCCCTACCTCGACATACCCTTGCAGCACGGCAGCCCCAGCGTTCTCAAGCGAATGAAACGCCCTGCCGCTGCCGAGAAGTCGCTGGATCGCATCCGCAGTTGGCGTGATATCTGTCCGGACATTACGCTGCGCAGCACCTTCATCGTCGGCTTCCCGGGCGAGACAGACGCTGAATTTGAAACCTTGCTCGACTTCCTGCAAGAAGCACAACTGGATCGCGTCGGTTGCTTCCAGTACTCACCGGTAGCCGGCGCTGCGGCAAACGACCTTCCCGATCACGTGCCTGCTGAGCTCAAGCAGGAGCGTTGGGACCGGTTCATGGCACTGCAACAAACCATCAGCGCTGACAAATTGCAGGCCAAGATAGGCAAGGAAATTGAGATCCTGATCGATCAGGTCGATGAGCAGGGCGCTGTCGGACGCTCCACCGCGGACGCGCCAGAGATCGATGGCAAAGTGTATCTCGATGGTGCTACCGACCTGCAACCGGGCGACTTTGTCTCTGCGCAGGTAACACATGCCGATGAGTACGACCTGTGGGCAGGCTGAGAGCACTGTGAACCTACTGCTGTTCCGCCGGAAGGAGCTCCTCGACGATAACACGCTCAAGGTCACGGATGAACGCTTCGCTCACCTGCAACAGGTTCTGGACGTGAGCGTGGGGGATTCCGTGCGTATCGGGCAGATAAACGGCCAACTCGGTACCGGTATCGTGAATGAACTGTCGGATGAACACGTGGTGATTTCCGTCGAATTAAATCAGGCGCCTTGTGAGAAACTTCCCGTCACGGTGGTTCTCGCACTGCCCAGACCCAAAATGTTAAGACGCATTATCCGCACCATTGCCGAAATGGGAGTTCAACAACTACAC
>CALINF010000147.1 GCA_938045215.1 uncultured Halieaceae bacterium
TCGTGAACTCCTTGCTCAAGCCAATGGGCGAACGCTCTTTTAATAGCGCTTCGTCCTTGGGGTCGGCGTGACCGTGCAGATGTTTCTGTCCATATAGGAACGTAATGAGCCCTATCAGCATGCCAATGCCTGCAGCGCCAAAGCCGTAGGACCAGCCGTATGTTTCTCCCAGATAGCCACACAATAGCGTAGCGGTAAATGAACCCAGATTGATGCCCATATAGAAGATGGTGAATCCTGAATCGCGCCGTGGGTCATCTTTGGCATAGAGCTGGCCAACGATAGTCGAGATGTTGGGTTTTAGAAAACCGACGCCGATAACAATAAGCGCCAGTGAGAAATAAAATACCTGCAGTGCGCCGTCATCACGCACAATCGCGCCGTTTACCATGCGCGCCTGTTCACCTTCCATAGCCATGCCCAGATGCCCAAGCACTAACAGCAGGCCGCCGAAAACAACGGCTTTGCGCATGCCCAGATATCGATCTGCCAGTAGCCCGCCGATCACTGGCATGGCGTAAACCAAAGCGGCATAGCCGCCCAGAACTTCGAGGCCATTGGCATCGGTGAATAAGTGATATTTGGTGAGGTACAACAACAGCAGATACTTCATGCCATAGAACGAGAATCGTTCCCACAGTTCGGTGGCAAAGCACACGAACAGACCCTTGGGGTGGCCAAAAAAACCGGTATCCGTTGCCGGATCAACCGCAGTGGTGCTGGCAGTGGTCATCAAAGTAGTCCTTTATCCAGTTCTCTTGGCCCAAGGGCAGGGCAGTGCTCGCCATTATAGGGACAAACTCTCTGCATGACGAAGGTTCGTGTGTCGCTCGCACAAATTCGCGAGGAGCTTACGGCAGATACGTCCGGCGGGTGGAGTTGGTAGTATACTCAGCGCCTGAAAACAACGAGTAGGGAATACCAATGAATCGAGTACTGGCGGTTGCCTTCATGGCGTTGACACTGGTTGCTTGTGATCAGTCGGCCCAAACGGACTCTGCGGTGACAACGGACTTTGTCGCACCGACAGTGACGACTGCAGAGGTCGACTCGGTTCGGGTCAGGCATCCGATCGAAGTGACGCTACATCGGCATATTGCCGAATTGGCCAGCGACGCCTATGAGGGACGCGCACCGGGAACGGCAGGCGAGCAGAAAACCGTCGATTATCTGGTTCAGGAATTCTCTGCGCTTGGACTTGAACCAGGCAATAAAGGTAGTTGGTATCAGGAGGTACCGATTACGTCAGTGGCCACCAGTTCCGATACGTCCATGTCACTCAAAGGCAGTGAGTTCTCAGCAGATCTTGCGTATGGCAGTCAGATGATGGTGAGTACCCAGCGCCAGGTCGAGGCTATATCTGTGTCTGCTTCGCAGCTTGTGTTTGTGGGCTATGGTATCAATGCACCTGAACGCGGCTGGAACGATTACGCTGGCGTCGATATGAGCGGCAAGACCGCCGTTGTGCTTATCAACGACCCCGGTTTTGCCACGCAGGATCCGGCTCTCTTCAACGGCAACACCATGACTTACTATGGTCGCTGGGACTACAAATATGCCGAGGCTGCACGTCAGGGCGCTGATGCCGTCATCATTGTGCACGAGACCGCTGCAGCCGCCTATGGCTGGGAAGTTGTTGAGAACAGTTGGTCAGGCGCAAAAACAACGCTGACTGCGCAGAACGCCAACGCAGACAAGCTGGCAGTTGAAGCCTGGATGCAGCGCACTGACGCCGAGGCGGTTTTTGCTGGTGCCGGACTGGATTTTCAGGTTTTGAAAGCGGCGGCTGCGCAACCAGGTTTTGCCGCGGTTGAGTTAAGTGACATCAAGCTTTCGATCGGTCTGTCCAACTCGGTAAGCCAAACGAACAGTCGCAATGTCGCTGCGGTGATACCTGGTTCAGTCCATGCAGATGAGGTGGTGATCTATACGGCGCACTGGGATCACCTGGGTGTACGTCCGGAGCAGGATGGTGACAATATCTATAACGGTGCCAGTGATAACGCATCAGGTGTTGCAGCTTTGTTTGCCTTGGCGGAGCAGTTCAAGGCACAGGAATTGCAGCCTGAACGCACCGTGATGTTTCTTGCAGTGACTGCAGAGGAATCGGGATTGCTGGGATCTAAATGGTATGGAGAGAACCCTATCTATCGCCCAGCCAGTACTGTGGCAAATTTCAATATGGACAATATCGCAGCGGGCACTATTGGTGAAACCCGTGACATTGCTGTTGTTGGATACGGCAATAGCGAGCTGGAAAATTATCTAGCCGATGCCGCCAAGGCGCAGGGGCGGGTTGTGGTACAGGAACCCTATCCAGAGAAAGGCTACTATTATCGCTCGGATCACTTCTCCCTCGCCAAGCAAGGTATTCCAGCGCTATATCTCACGCGCTCAACTGACAGTGTGGAGCACGGTAAGGAGTGGGGCGACCAGCGTCTGAAAGCCTACACCGCAAACGACTACCACAAGCCCACAGATGAATACGACCCATCCTGGAATCTCAGTGGTGCCGTGCAGGAAGTGCAGCTGCTATTCTTCATGGGTAATGCACTTGCCAATAACCGGGATTTTCCTGATTGGAACGAGGGTGTTGAGTTCAAAGATATACGAGATCGCTCACTGGCTGCTGCCCGACAGTAGCCGAGGGTTGATGTCTACAGTGTGACGCGCGTGGAATGTGAGCGACGTTGTGCCACGGGTACGCTCTGTGTTTAATTTTTAAGGTATCGGCCGCAGTCATCATGCTGCGCATCGACTGGAGAATGAAATGAATGGTGCAGAAAGTCTGTTGACTACACTGGTCAGTAACAACGTGGAGGTTTGTTTCACCAATCCTGGTACATCGGAGATGCACTTCGTCGCCGCTCTGGATGAAGTTGATGGCATGCGCTGTGTACTGTGTTTGTTCGAAGGGGTACTCAGCGGCGCTGCCGATGCGTATGCGCGGATGGCGGGTAAGCCAGCGTCTACCCTGCTGCACCTGGGGCCGGGTCTGGGTAATTCCCTCGCCAATATTCACAACGCCAAGAAAGGCGGCGTACCCATGGTGAATATCGTAGGTGATCACGCAACATACCA
>CALINF010000148.1 GCA_938045215.1 uncultured Halieaceae bacterium
GGATCGCATCGCCGATGCCCTTCGTGGTGCGGATATGGTCTTCATCACGGCAGGCATGGGCGGGGGAACCGGCACGGGTGGGGCGCCGGTTGTTGCCGAAGTCGCGCGAGAGCTGGGCATTCTTACGGTTGCTGTTGTGACTCGTCCGTTCCCATTCGAAGGCAAAAAGCGCCTGTCGATTGCTTATGACGGTGTGCGCGAGTTGCAGCAGCACGTAGACTCGTTGATCACAATTCCGAACGAAAAGTTGCTGGAAGTTCTCGGAAAAAATACCAGCCTGTTGGATGCCTTTAAAGAGGCTAATGATGTATTGTTGGGCGCTGTTCAGGGTATCGCGGACCTGATTATTCGTCCCGGTATGATCAACGTGGATTTCGCTGATGTTCGCACTGTCATGTCCGAAATGGGTATGGCCATGATGGGCACTGGCAGCTCCAAGGGCGAAAATCGTGCCCGCGAAGCGGCCGAGAGAGCGATAAATAGCCCGCTTCTGGACGATATAGATCTGGAAGGTGCGCGCGGTATTTTGGTGAATATCACTGCAGGCCTTGATTTGTCACTCGGGGAGTTCTCCGAAGTTGGCGACACGATCGAAGAATTTGCCTCCGAAGAAGCGACAGTTGTAGTAGGCACTGTTATCGATCCGGATATGACGGATGAGCTCAAGGTGACAGTGGTCGCCACGGGCCTGGGCAGTGAGGCGGCACGAGCACCCTTGCAGGTTGTTGAAGCCAAACCGGTTGCGCAATCGCAGGAGCCAGGGCTGGCGCCAGACTATAAAGAGCTGGATCAGCCAGCGATTCGTCGGCGTAGAGCGGCTGCCGGTAATCAGGCAACGGCGGTTGCCGCAGAGGCTGGTGGTGAGGAGTATTTCGATATTCCGGCATTTTTGCGCCGCCAGGCAGACTAGGAAGAGGGCACAACCGGAGTACGTTCCGGCGCTGGCCTCAAGGCCATCGCATGGTCACAGATACGGTTGAGAGAGTTATGATTCGACAGCGCACATTGCGGAATGCCATACGGGCAACGGGCGTCGGCTTACATTCAGGTGAGAAGATTTATCTTGCCCTGTGTCCGGCTCCCGCCAATACCGGCATAGTATTTCGACGGGTTGATCTGGATCCCGTCGTGGAGATACCCGCTCGTGCAGAAAATGTCGGAGATACCACTCTGTCGACCAGTCTGATGGCTGGTGGAGAACGCGTTTCCACAGTTGAGCACCGTCTGGCAGCAATGGCGGGGCTGGGCATTGATAATGCCTTCGTCGACGTTAGTGCTCCTGAAGTGCCAATCATGGATGGCAGTGCGGGTCCCTTTGTGTTTTTGATTCAGTCGGCAGGGATTGAAGAGCAAAATGCGCCCAAGAAGTTTATTCGTATAAAACGGTCGGTCACAGTCGAGGATGGCGACAAATGCGCCAGCTTCCTCCCCTTTGATGGCTTCAAGGTGTCGTTCACTATCGACTTTGACCACCCCGTTTTTCGCGATCGCACTGCCCACGCCGAGATCGATTTTTCACGGACCTCGTTTGTTAAAGAGGTCAGCCGTGCGCGTACTTTCGGCTTTATGCACGAAATTGAGTATCTGCGATCCAAGGGCCTGGCTCTGGGTGGCAGCGTCGATAACGCCATTGTGGTAGATGAATATCGTATCCTCAATGAGGATGGCCTGCGCTATGAAGACGAGTTCGTTAAACACAAGGTGCTAGACGCGATCGGCGACCTTTACCTGCTTGGTTGCAGCATTATCGGCGAATTTAGAGCCAATAAGTCAGGTCATGCCCTTAATAATGTGTCTTTGAGAGCCCTGTTAGCTCAACCTGATGCCTGGGAGGTGGTGACGTTCGAAGACGAGGTCAGTGCACCGATTTCCTTCGCTATCAACGCTGTCCCGGTAACCTGAGACCCCCGTCACGCTAATCACCCCCTGACGTGGCATTTTACCTGTGTTTGTGGCATAGTTCGCGGCCGTTTGCGTGGCAGATTACGACCGAATGAAAGTCATACTCATCAACAAAAAGCACGGCGGCTCCCGCTCTCTCGAGCTGGGACGATGGTCGCGTGCATTGTTGTCCTTGTGTTGTCTGGGCTTGCCCCTAAGCCTGGTGGCCGTTGGCTATCTTGCTGGTCAGGACAGCGAGCCTCGCTCCCTGCGCGGTGCGTCCGTTGATGCATTGCAGGATGAGGTGGATCAGCAGTCCGATGAACTTGCTGTATTGCGTGTGGAGGCGGAGCGTAAAGTTCAGGCGCTGACCCTCAGTCTGGCAGAGCTGCAGGCACGTATGACCCGTATTGACGCCCTGGGTGAGCATCTCACGGCGATGGCCAATCTTGAGGACGGCGAATTCGATTTCAGCCAGCCACCGGCGTTGGGTGGACCGATGGTGGGCGCATTCAATGTGGAGTACACCTCGTTTGATCTGGATTCCCAGCTGGCACAGTTTGAGCGCCGTCTTACCGATCGCGAGCAGCAACTTGATGTTTTGGAAACGCTTCTGGCTAATCGCAACCTGAACGATCAAGCCTGGTTGTCGGGTCGTCCGGTCGAAAAAGGCTGGATTTCCTCCCATTACGGCAAACGTAACGACCCCTTCACCGGTGCGCCGGCAATGCACGATGGTATCGACTTTGCTGGTAAGGAAGGCGCAAATGTTATTGCCATTGCAGGCGGCGTGGTCACCTGGACGGGTGAGCGCACTGGCTATGGGGAGATGGTAGAGATTTCTCACGGTGACGGGCTTGTTACCCGCTACGCCCACAACAAGAAAAACCTGGTTGAACCTGGCGATGTTGTTCGCAAGGGCGAACCTGTGGGAATCATGGGAGCCAGTGGTCGCTCTACTGGCGCTCACGTGCATTTCGAAGTCTACAAGCACGGTCGTCCTGTTGACCCCTCCAGCTACATCCGCCGCACTCCGCGCTGATTCAACACCCTGTTTCGATTTGGTTTGCCCGGCAAGTGCCGGGCGTTCGCGTACATCTCAGGTAAGTAATCACAATGGTAACTAACGTATTGAAGAAAGTGTTCGGCACCCGCAATGATCGGGAGCTGAAGCGCATGGGCAAAATGGTCAAGCAGATCAATGCCTTTGAGGAGGCCATGCAGGCCCTAACCGATGAGCAACTCGCCGCCAAGACCCCCGAGTTCAGGCAGCGGCTTGCAGATGGCCAGAAGCTGGAAACCCTGCTGCCAGAAGCCTTTGCTGTAGTGCGTGAGGCGGGGGTGCGCGTGATGGGTATGCGTCACTTTGACGTTCAGATGATCGGTGGCATGGCGTTGTTTGAGGGCAAGATTGCCGAGATGCGCACGGGTGAAGGTAAAACCCTGGTGGCAACTCTGCCGGCCTATTTGAACGCCTTGACCGGAAACAGCGTTCACCTGATTACGGTGAATGACTATCTCGCGAATCGCGATGCCCAGTGGATGGGGCCATTGTACCGCTTCCTGGGGATTTCGGTGGGCGTCGTGCGCTCTGGGCAGGCTCAGGAGCAAAAACGCGAAGCCTATAGCGCCGACATCATTTATGGCACGAACAACGAGTTTGGCTTTGATTACCTGCGTGACAACATGGCATTCAGTCTGGAAGACAGGATGCAGGGTGATCTGAGCTTTGCAATTGTGGACGAGGTGGACTCTATCCTTATCGATGAGGCGCGCACCCCGTTGATTATTTCCGGAGCCTCAGAAGACAGCTCCGAGCTCTACAAGCGCAT
This sequence comes from uncultured Halieaceae bacterium, assembly GCA_938045215.1. Taxonomy (GTDB): domain Bacteria; phylum Pseudomonadota; class Gammaproteobacteria; order Pseudomonadales; family Halieaceae; genus CALINF01. The sequence continues at coordinate 3,714 of CALINF010000148.1, forward strand.
CAACAAGCTGATTCCAGCTCTTAAGCCGGAGTTGGAAGGCCAGGAAGGCCACTTCACCGTTGACGAAAAGCAGCGTCAGGTTGAGCTCACGGAAGAAGGGCACATCTTTATTGAGGGCTTGCTGGTTGAGGAAAAGCTGCTGGAGGAGGGAGATAGCCTCTACGCGGCAACCAACCTGAGTTTGTTGCATCACGTTTACTCCGGCATGCGGGCTCATGCACTGTTTCACCGCGATGTTGAATATATCGTGCAAGATGGTCAGGTTGTACTTATCGATGAGCACACGGGCCGAACCATGGCTGGCAGGCGGCTTTCCGAGGGTTTGCATCAGGCCATTGAAGCTAAGGAAGGCGTTTCGATTCAGAGTGAGAGCCAGACGCTTGCGTCTACCACATTCCAGAACTACTTCCGCCTGTATGACAAGCTGGCAGGAATGACCGGCACGGCAGATACAGAGGCGTTCGAGTTCCGCCAGATTTACGGGCTGGAAGTGTTGGTTATCCCAACCAACAAACCGCAGGCACGTGATGACATGAATGATCTGGTGTACCTCACCAGTGAAGAGAAGTTTGATGCCATCGTGGCGGACGTGCGGGAGTGTATGGATAACGGTGCACCGGTACTGGTTGGTACCGCGTCGGTAGAGACCTCGGAGATATTGTCCCAGCGATTTCGCGAGGCGAAGATCGAGCACAAGGTACTTAATGCTAAGTATCACGAACAAGAGGCGGAGATCATTGCGCAGGCTGGTCGGCCAGGCGTGGTGACGATTGCGACGAATATGGCCGGTCGAGGTACCGATATCGTATTGGGTGGCAACCTGGAAGCGGAGCTGGCGCAGGCTGGCGATGTGAATGAGGAGAAAAAGGCAGAGTTGACCAAGGACTGGGAGGAACGGCATGCGCAGGTTTTGGCAGCAGGCGGTCTGCATATATTAGGTACAGAGCGGCATGAGTCGCGCCGCATCGACAATCAGTTGCGCGGACGAGCGGGCCGTCAGGGTGATCCCGGTGCCTCGCGTTTCTATCTCTCGTTGGAAGATAACCTGATGCGGATTTTTGCGTCGGATCGGGTCAAGGGTTTCATGCAGGCCCTGGGCATGGAGAAGGGTGAGGCTATCGAGCACCGGATGGTGACCAATGCCATCGAGAAGGCGCAGCGCAAGGTAGAAGGGCGCAACTTTGATATCCGCAAGCAGCTTCTTGAATATGACGACGTGGCCAACGACCAGCGTCAGATTATCTATCAGCAGCGCAATGACCTACTGACTGAATCAGATATCTCCGAAACGATTACGGCGATCCGTGAAGACGTGGTAAATGAAGCGATCAGCAGTTTTATACCACCTATGAGCGTAGAGGAGCAGTGGGACGTGCCCGGCCTCGAGCGTCAGCTTGAGGCGGAATTTGCCACTACGCTGCCCATTCAGGAATGGCTGGACAAGGACGACAACCTTTACGAGGAAGCCTTGCGCGAGCGCCTGTGTAATGAGATTCAGGCCGCGTATGACGCCAAGTCGGAGCAGGTAGGCCCCGACATGCGCAAGATCGAGAAGCAGATCATGCTGCAGGTGCTGGATACATTGTGGAAGGAGCATCTGTCTACGATGGATCATCTGCGTCAGGGCATCCATTTGCGCGCCTATGCGCAGAAAAACCCCAAGCAGGAGTACAAGCGTGAGTCGTTTGCCCTGTTTGAAGAGCTACTCAGCAACCTGAAGTACGAGGTGATCAAGTTCTTAAGCCATGTACAGATTCAGCGACAGGACGAGGCTGCGCTCATAGAGCAGGCGCGTCGTGAGGAAGCCGAGCGTGAGAAACTGGCTTTCCAGCACGCATCCGCGTCGGGCTTGCCGCCTTCTGATGAAGCGCAGCCGCAGCCAACCGCAACACCACAACCGATTAAGCGGCTTGAGCCCAAGATAGGACGCAATGATCCCTGCCCCTGTGGGAGCGGCAAAAAGTACAAGCAATGCCACGGGTCTTTGCAATAGATCATGGCGGTTGGTAGTGGGGATTTACCGCAACTGCATCGTGTGGAGGGTATCCGGCTGGGTACCGTCTGCGCGGGCATCAAGAAGCCCGGTCGCAAAGATCTGGTATTGATCGAAGCGGCGGCGGGCACGCAATGCGCTGCCGTCTTTACTCGTAACGCATTCTGCGCAGCGCCGGTGACCATTGCCCGGGAAAACCTCGAGCGATCCAACTCCCAGCCCGGCTACCTGCTGGTTAACACGGGCAATGCCAATGCCGGTACGGGTGAACCGGGCCTGCGCGATGCGCTTGCATGCTGCACGGCTGTTGCAGAGCTTGCGGGAGTTTCCCCTTCCGCGGTTCTACCCTTTTCTACAGGGGTTATCGGTGAGCCCCTGCCAGTAGACACCATTGTCGATGCTATACCGCAAGCTCTCGCTGAGCTCGATGAAGAAGGTTGGGCCGATGCAGCCGAAGGAATTCTGACAACGGATACGCGGCCAAAAGCAGAGTCAGTGCGCTTTCAGTATGAAGGCAGAGAGTTTGTGGTAACAGGGATTGCCAAGGGTGCGGGTATGATTCGCCCCAATATGGCAACAATGCTGGCTTACCTGACAACGGATGTGGCGATTGAGCCCGCCTTGCTGCAGAAAATTCTCAGTGCCTCGGTAGAGCATACGTTCAACCGCATTACGATTGACGGCGATACGTCTACTAATGACGCCTGTGTACTATTGGCAACGGGGGCAGCGGGCAATGAACCTGTTGCTGACGAAAACTCGGATTTGTACGGTGCCCTGCACATGGCGGTAGAACAGGTTTGCCTGTCGTTGGCTCAGGGGCTGGTACGTGATGGCGAAGGCGCCAGCAAGTTTGTTACCGTTGAAGTGAACGGCGGGGACTCGGAGCAGGAATGCCTCGACGTTGCATTCACTATTGCTCACTCGCCCTTGGTTAAAACGGCACTGTTTGCGAGTGATCCCAACTGGGGTCGGCTGCTCGCTGCCATCGGCCGGGCAGGCGTGGATGATCTCGACGTTAACAAGGTGGCCGTGTACCTCAACGATGTGTTGATTGCAGAGCAGGGATGCCGGGCTTCATCCTACACAGAGGAGCAAGGCGTTGCGGCCATGTCGCCCGAAGAGATTGTTGTTCGCATTGAGTTGCACCGCGGCAGTGCGGAAGCGACTGTCTGGACCACGGACTTTTCCTATGACTATGTGCGCATCAACGCCGAATACCGCACCTGAATGAGCCTCGTACACGTAGCGGTTGGCGTTATTCTGGATGCGGATGATCGGATTCTGATTGCCCGCCGCGACAACGATGCGCATCAGGGTGGCTTGTGGGAGTTCCCTGGCGGAAAGGTTGAAGCCCGGGAGACGCTGCAGGTAGCGATGGCGCGAGAGTTACGCGAAGAACTGGGTATCGATATCGGCGCGCTCTCACCGCTGCTGGAAGTTCGACACGACTATGGTGATAAGCAGGTACTGCTGGATGTGCATATCGTACGGGGTTTTACCGGCGAACCCGAGGGCAGGGAAGGGCAGCCTCTGAAGTGGGTGACTGTTGCCGAGTTACATCAGTTTGATTTCCCGGCGGCGAATGTGCCGATTGTGGAGGCGGTGCAGCAACTGCTATGTAACTAACAGTTGGTTGCATGGATGTCGTGGATATTCGATTCGTCCGCCATTTCGCACTGTTAGTTAGTCTTTT
>CALINF010000149.1 GCA_938045215.1 uncultured Halieaceae bacterium
GATAGATATTATCGCCATCATTGTTTTCTAACTGAACGTCTACAGTAATTTGTGAGGCAACAATATTAGAAATAGACAAACCAATAATAGTTGTTTGTGTTGAAGCAGGACAAGTATAAATAGTAGCTGGACTTGTTCCAACAGCTGTATCTGTTTTTATTTTAAATGAGTTAGCCATAGCTTATTATACTCCAAAAGTTATCCTAATGCAATGGCAAATGCCACAGCTGCAGCGTTTGCATTAGATATAGATGTAGCCATTGTAGCTGATAGCGCAGGAACTAATGCCGACACCGCAGCTATTCTAGTTTCAAGTGTAGCTGATGTACTAGCTGCTGCAAGAGCAATAGTATTAACTGATGCAATAGCATCTAAATTAGTTTGTGTCAATACTGATACGGCTGCAATAGCTGTATTACTATTAGCAATACTAGTTGCCATAGTTGCAGACACTGCCGAGAAGAGTTCTCGCCAGGTTATTCTAGAATTCGTTTCACTCAAGCATCCTGCAACGACAAATTTTGCTATTGTTTGCTGATAACCTCATCAGGACTGCTGGAGAATAACGAATGACTGCCTATCAACAGCTTGAAGCACGCAAGAAGCGCGTTTCCGCTCTTAATAATGCCATGGGAATCCTGCACTGGGACCAACAGACGATGATGCCGGATGGTGCTGCCCCCGCCCGCGCCTCTGTGCTTGCCGAGTTGAGCGTGATGATTCATGAGATGGAAACCGGTGACCCACTATCTGAGCTTATAGACAGCGCCGAGTCGGAATCCGCAGAGCTAGATGAATGGCAGCTTGCCAATCTGAGAGAGATTCGCCACGAGTTTATCCACGCCAACGCAATTCCAGCAGACCTGGTAGAAAAAATCGTGATGGCGGAGTCGGAGGCACACATGATCTGGCGTGAAGCGCGGCCAGACAATGACTTCAAGCGTCTTGCGCCTGCTCTGGACAAGCTGTTCAGCCTGAAGCGCGAGGAGGCATCGATCAAATCAGAGATCATGAATGTAACTCCATATGAAGCCATGATGGATCGCTATGATCCTGGTCGCCGTGAGCCCCAGGTAGATCGCATTTTTGCTGATTTGGAAAGTTTCCTCCCCGGCTTTATCCAGCAGGTGATGGAGAAGCAGGCCGCAGCGCCTGCGGCAGTGATGCCGGAGGGCCCTTTTCCGATTGAGCAACAACGGGAATTGAGCCACGAGGTTATGAAGATTTTTGGCTTCCCCTTTGACCGGGGTCGGTTGGATACCGCCCACCACCCCTTCAGTGGTGGTGCCGATGGCGACGTGCGTATTACAACCCGCTATAGCGAAGGTGACTTCATGAAAAGCCTGATGGCGGTGATTCATGAAACAGGCCATGCCCTGTATGAAGACGGCCGACCAGCGCAGTGGCTGGGCCAACCCGTAGGCAATAGCCGCGGTATGACGCTGCATGAGAGTCAGTCACTGTTGCTGGAAATGCAGGCGGCGCGTTCGGAGGAGTTCGTTCGCTTCCTTGTTCCCACCATAAAACGCGTGCTGGGAGGAGAAGGTCCCGCCTGGGAACCTGACAACATTCTGCGTGTTTATCGCAAGGTGGAGCCGGGTCTGATTCGCGTTTATGCAGACGAGGTCACGTATCCTCTACACGTTATCCTGCGTTACAAGCTGGAAAAGGCCATCATCTCCAATGATCTGGCAACACATGACTTGCCGGGCGCGTGGAACGACCTTATGGAGAGCCTCGTTGGAGTCCGGCCAACAAACGACACCGACGGCGTAATGCAAGATGTACACTGGCCTGAGGGCATTTTCGGTTACTTTCCTACGTACTCACTCGGTGCCATGGCTGCAGCGCAAATCTTTGCCGCCGCACAGAAGGACGATAAAAATATCCTTCCGGGCTTGGGGCGGGGCGATCTTGCACCACTGTTCAGCTGGCTGGATCAACATATCCGTCATCAGGGCTGCTTGTATATGCCTGATGAACTGATTGCAAAAGCCACTGGCTCTGGTCTTGATACGGCGGCTTTCAAGGCCAGTATCAGAGCACGCTACCTCGACTGATTGCAATTAAACGGATTCCCAACACATGACTCAGCATGAATATGTTTTTATAGCAGTGTCTGTAATTTTGGGCTTGGCTATCACTCGACTGCTAAGCTGCGTCGCAGCATTGGTGCGTGCTCATCAACGTGTGACCTTTCACTGGGCGACAGCATTATGGGGGGCGTCTGTGATGCTCTTCATACTGCAGTTATGGTGGGTCGGCTGGGAACTACGCACCTTTTCAAACTGGACAATCCTGGATTTTTTTACCCTCGTAATAGGCGCCATTTTTGTTTACGGCGCGGCGGAGCTTTCTCTGCCTACAGAGGACTATGACATTACCGACGATTCAGAGCTGGATTTCCTGGTGCACAGCCATTCGCTGGGGCGGGTATCGGCGGCATCGATGCTGGGCTATTTTTGCGTAGGACCGTACGTCAATATCTCCCTGTTCGAAAACCCTGTACTGCCATCGATCGCGATCCCGTTATTCGGTGGTCTATTGATGTTACTGATTGTTTGGAAACCTGCCTGGTTCAAGACGCTGTCTGTTGTATTTGCTGTGTATGCGATTGCCATTTTGTATCTGACTTCGTGACAATCAGGTGAATTGCTGCATGCAAGATTGCAGTGCGCACTCACTTGGCACGTCGTACTATCTCCCGAGTCATAGCCTTGAATATCCACAGGTGAAATGGCACTAGTGGATACCAGTAAAGCAAGCCCCAGATCCCCGCGGGATGAAAGTATGCGGTAGCGCGAACTTCAAAACTGTCCTGATCGGGGATAACCTCGAACTCCAGTACGCCTGCTCCAGGCATTTTCATCTCCAGCAACAGGGTTAGCTTGCGCTCCGGTTGCATGGCAATCACGCGCCAGGCATCCACTACATCGCCTATCCTCAAACTGTCCGGATCTCGACGTTTTCTCCTCAGGCTTGGCCCCCCCAGTATCCAATCACCCGCTCGGCGTATCCACCACAAAGTGTTTAGTGCAAAAAAGTCGCCACCATTACCAATACGACAAATCTCGCGCCATAGGGCGGCGGGGCTGGAGGTGCTGTGACAACTGCCGCTAGCCTGCTTGGCGTAGTACGAATAGCGCGGCTCGAAATTACGGCAGGCAATAGAGCCCTCTACCCAATGCGCGGGAATGTCGTGATTGGTTTCGGCAGCCAGTGCATCCACGATGGACTCATCGATACCGCGAAGCGGTATCGGTGCGACGGCTCGCAATGCCGTATCGTCCGCCAGTACATCGTGCTTCAATCCGTCGACAAGTGCCCTGGCGATATTCACTGGCACTGTGGTGATCAGGCGGAGCCAGTAGGAAGACAGTTTGGGGGTGAGCACAGGTACCGGGATAATCCAAATTTTGCGGTCCAGGATTTTTGCTAGCCTGCGCATTATTTCGGCGTAAGTTAATACCTCTGGCCCGGCAGCGTCGTATATTTTACCTGCAGCGACAGGTAAATTGGCTACCGCGACGAGGTAGGCGAGTAAGTCAGGCAGTGCGATGGGCGGTGAGAGTGAGAAAACCCATTTGGGGGTGACCATCACAGGTAGATTGTTGACCAGGTCGCGCATTACCTCAAAAGCCGCTGATCCTGGGCCTATGATCATGCCCGCTCGGACTTCCGTGACGGCTACACTGCCTTCGCGCAGTACTTCCCCGGTCTCATAGCGCGACTGCAGATGCACCGATTCCGGGTTCTCAGGGATCAACCCGCCCAGATAGACAATGCGTTGCACCTGAGCTCGCGCTGCTGCGTCGCGAAAATTAGCCGCGGCTTGCAAGTCCAGATCTCCGAAACTGGCTCCCGCAGCCATCGAGTGAACAAGGTAGTACGCTGTGTGTACATTTTGAAGAACGGAGTCTAGCGTGTTGGGCTCCAGAGCGTCGGCAGCGGCGCACTCTACGCCGCGCCACTCCCTACCTTCCAGTACCGCGAGGTTGCGCGAAACTGCTCGTACACGATCACCGTGCTTCACTAGAAAGGGCACCAGATTAGAGCCGATATAGCCACTGGCACCAAACACCAGCGTTACTCCGTTGTGTGCAGGGTCAATATTCATCGGTGCACAATAGCATCTGTATTCTTCCTACCCATGTAGTAAAGTGTCGCGAAGGCCTTTCAATGTCTATTAGCAGAGCAGGCCCACCATTTCAGCGCAATTGATAACGAATGATCTGGAGTGGCAAGTGCACCTGCGGCATCTCTCAAACGGGATTGACTTGTGAGTGTTGCCAGTTCGATCTCACTGCGCCTGCATGACCGCCAAGAATCCGATAGCGCCTTATGCAGAAGGTTATCCACGTATATATCATCCATGACCCACAAGACAAGGAACAACTATGAGTACTTATCCAAGAACATTCTCACATATTGGAATATCTGTCCCAGATGTAGAGAAAGCAGTAGAGTTTTATAGCAAGGTGATGGGTTGGTACCAGATAATGGAGCCCACCGTGATTACCGAAGAATCAGATACGCCAATAGGTCAGATGTGTATTGATGTGTTTGGGAAGGGCTGGGGTTCTTTCAAGATCGCACATATGTCTACAGGCGATAAGATTGGCGTTGAAATGTTTGAATTCAAGAACAATGAAAGCCCCAAGGACTTTGAGTATTGGAAAACGAGCACCTTTCACTTTTGCGTTCAGGATCCGAATCTGGAGGAGCTTGTAGCAAAAATCGTTGAGCACGGTGGGAAGCAGCGAATGCCTGTCCGTGAGTATTATCCTGGGGAAAAACCTTACAGAATGTGTTACGTAGAAGATCCCTTTGGTTTGATTTTTGAGGTGTACTCGCACAGTTATGAGCTAACGTATTCCCAGGGCGCTTACTAGGCAGCGATGGCTGGTCTTCGCACGTGGAGTCTAATGAGTACGGCGACCGCAATGGAAGGCTTGTC
>CALINF010000150.1 GCA_938045215.1 uncultured Halieaceae bacterium
AAAAAGTTCTCTTCTTCTGCAGTTGCTAGCGCGGTATGGCTGTCAGTGGCGCCTACCATGCCAAACTTGTATGGGTTAGTGCCCAGTTTCTTCTCCAGTACAAGACCGTTCTTGAGCGCTTCTCGGGCGTATTCGCGTTGCAACATGTCGTCTTGCTTTAACTGAGTCATGTCGAGGTTACCCTTGTCCAGGGTTTCGTAATTTGCGAACTCATCGTTAGGCGACAAAAATGGATGTGTTTCGCCATCGCCCTTAATCTGGGTTACCTCATAAAGAGGCTCCCACTTGGCGCGCAATTCCACATAGTTCTTGTCTACCGTGCCGCCGGCGTAGGTATCGGTTAGTGGGAACATCCAGCCGTTGGAAAGGTTTCCGTTGTGGGAGATCGCCAGAGCCTGGCCTCCGGTCTTGTCCTCATAATCTTGCAGCCATTGATATAGATCCAGGGGGTCTGTGGTTCCAAGAGGAGGTTGCGTGGTTAAGGGCACAACCTTTCTCGCTTGCTCGCCGTTATCACGAAGGATTACGTTGCGGTGAAGATTGAAGCCCTTTGGAACAGAGGTCCATTCAAACCCTATTAACGCTGTGAATCGCCCGGGCTCATTGTAAGCATCTGCAGTTTTGGTGATGTCCTGCCAGAGGTTGTCATAGACTTCAGACCCCGGGGAGTATTGCTCTACCAACTCCTTCGGCACCTTCATCTGGGCGAAGTGTGTGATCAAGTCAAACGCGGCTTCTCCTGCCGCAGCGCCACCTTTCTGAAAGCCTTCTGCCCACTCTTTACCTTTTGGGTTTGCCAGTATGTTAGGAGTGCCTTTTTGAATATCGTTGGCGATGCCCATCATATCGGAGTGGTCGGTAATCACCAGCCAGTCCAGGGGGCGGCCCAGTTTAACCTGGAGACCACCAGACGATGTGATTTGCTCGCCACGGGCAAAACGGTAGGCATCCTCGTGGCCCAGAATGTTGCCAAACAGTCCGGCATCCAATGACAAGCCCGTATGCAGATGAGTTTCACCCCAAAACACATTGTTGGGGAACGGGCGCTCGGCGTAGGGAGAATAGGCCTTGCCCGGATAGATTCTGGTCAATAAGTCGGGGTCTGGCGTACCGATGTCCTGGGCGTGCACAAGTACGTCGGAAAACAGGAGTGGGCTTGTGAGTGCCAGAATGGCGCGGTACTTACGATCGAGTCTCATTGTCATATTCTCATCAGTTGCGGTAGCGCTTGCGTAGAAGCCTACTTTGGTTGACAGGTCAGCGCGTGGGCATTTATGACTGCTGCCCAATAACGTCTTCGAGCAGAAAGAATAGCACAATCTTGAAAGTGTAAAATGAAAACGGACATGACTATCGCGACGAGAACAGATCCATGTTCTGACCTTCTGGACGCACTTTGATTGCATCACCCAGCGCAATCTCGCCGCCTTCTATGATTTTGCAGCATAGCCCCCCATGTCCCAGCATCGCCGCTACTCCCCCCTTGCCCAGTGCTTGTTCCATACGTGAGCAAGGATGGCAAAGCGCATTTGCTTCAAACAGAGCGCTGCCTATCTCAAAACGTTGATGCCGAAGTGCATTCAGGTTGATTCCCGACACCACGAGGTTACGTCGCAGCAGGCCCGGGTGTAGCTCCGTCAAGCCGGTGAAGTGCTTTATCTGTGCAATGAACTCGCTGGAGATTACGGTTACCTGCCGGCCCGAGCCAGGTGTTTTCGCAGTACGATGGTCTCCCGTGAGACCGTAGCCAGTGATAGCAACCACCCGCTCCAGTTCTCTCAGCTCTCCCCTGCGTTCAGGGCGCACGCCTATCCACTCGAGTGTGCCGGGGGGCAGATCTCGGGCGAAACGATCCAGAGGATTACTACGTTTTTGCATACGTCGATTCTAGCACCTCAGGTTTGGAGTAGGGCAGGTTGAGCAAGTCGGAATGAGAGTAGCTTTTTGATGCTGTCAGGCAGAAAAAAGCCCGGGCTGATGCTTCAGCCCGGGCTTTGATTAGCCAGGTTACAGTCTAGTTCTGAATAGAAAGATCCATCAGCGACTTGAGGCTGCCCATCGCTTTCTGCCTCTCCAGCGTACCGTAGCCAATATTGCTGGCACTCAAAGATCCGCCAGGCTGAAACGGGTAGTCTGGAATGGTAGCAAAGAACCTCTGCACAAAGCCCTGTGCTGGAACCATCAACCACATGTTATCGGCGTACCAGCGCACGTACATACCAGAGTTGCGAGAGGCGCTTTCAAATGGGTCTGCTCTAAGGTTGGTAATTACCGGCCACTGCGGAGTTTCTCTGAACGCCTCGTTGATTGCGCCTCTTTCGGTGGCAAATGAGACCTTCCAGTCATCTACCCGCAGCGCGTTGAGCATGCCGCTGGCGGCGAAGTACATGATCTCTCTTCTAGGTCCCTTTTCTTCCTTGCCTTCAAAATAGGGTTTGAAGTTGTAACCATCAAGGTGAACCCTCCATTTTTTACCGTTCGCGCGATAGCCATTTCTTGACGCCAGCTTTTCTTTCACGTCAGGTACACCGGCTGCGGCCAGCAATGTAGGCATCCAGTCTTCCTGGCTCATTATTTCATTTACAACGGTGCGGGGCTTGATCGTACCGGGCCATTTAACCATTTGCGGCACTCTCATTCCGCCTTCCCACGTTGTACCCTTCTCGCCGTGGTATGGCGTGGTGCCTCCATCAGGCCAGGTAAACTTCTCTGCGCCGTTGTCGGTAGAGAAGATGACAATTGTATTGTCGGCTACACCAAGTGTTTTCAGCTCTTCAAGAAAGCTGCCAACCATATCGTCCAGTTCTACCATGCCGTCTGGGTAGAGGCCGATGCCGGTAACACCCTGGTATTTCTCCTGCAGGCGTGTCCATACGTGCATGCGAGTAAAGTTCATCCATACGAAGAAAGGCTTGTCCGCTGCAACCGCAGTGGCCATGAACTTCTTGGCAGCACCGCCGAACTCGGAATCAACTGTCTCCATGCGCTTTCTGGATAGCGGGCCCGTATCTTCAATCTTGCCATCGGCATAGGAGTGAATGACACCGCGTGGTCCATACTTCTTGTGAAATTCCGGGTCTTTAGGGTAATAGTAAGTTTCAGGCTCTTCTTCGGCGTTAAGGTGGTAGAGGTTGCCGAAAAATTCATCAAAACCATGGTTGGTAGGCAAATGCTTGTCCTGATCACCCAGATGGTTCTTACCAAATTGCCCGGTCGCATACCCTTGCTCTTTCAGCAGGTCGCCAATCGTGGGTGCCCAGTCTGGAATGCCCTGGTCACTACCTGGCATGCCGATAGTCAGCAAGCCCGTACGAAAAGGCTGTTGACCCAAAATGAATGAGGCACGGCCCGCGGTACACGATTGCTGTGCGTACATATCAGTAAATAAGGCACCGTCATCCGCTATAGAGTCGATGTTTGGCGTTTTGTAGCCCATGCCGCCTCGATTGTAGGCGCTTGTGTTCCACACGCCGATATCATCTCCCCACATGACGAGAATGTTGGGCTTATCCGCCGCCATGGCAGACGTGCTTAACGCCGTTAGTGTTAAAGCCAGCGAATAGATGGCTAATCTTCCTTTTCTTAACATGATTCTCTCCGAAAAATGGCGGACTCCACGAAATCCGGTGCCTGGATGATTCTTTGTGTATGGCAAAGCCAGCGCGGGAGTTTACCGGACTTTGACCGAAGTGTATTGATTTTCCATGCTAGAGACTCGTGCCTCCGATTGGATATCGACAAGCTGGTTAAGTGTAGCCGAATCGCTTACCTTTACCTCAACCATCCATTACCTCTAAACGAAAAGCAGGACGAATACCATGAGTATTCAGGACATAGCAGTATCCCACAACATTAGAAAGAAGCTGTTGCGGGCGGTGAAAGACGAGGCCGTGTTGTTTCAGGATGAGGACGGTGCGGTTGTGGTGAATGTGGCTGGATATGCGCTTTTGAAAGCAAATACGGGCACCGAACCGTTAGAGGATGTATTGGGTGATGTGCTGCTGGACGAAAGTGCAGAGTTTTTTGTTTTCGAGTGAGCGGGATAAGATTCGAGGGCAATGACACGCTGCCTGTCGACATCAGCGAATCCGGTGCAGAGCCAACCCAGCACTACTCCAGCCCGCAGTGTCGCTCATGAACCTCAATAGCATCAGCAATACCATCTTGGATGAAACCAGTTCGTTCGAGCAGTTATGCAATGCTCTGAATGCTTTTTCCCTGCTGTGTAGCGAGGCCACCGGTGTTTCCCCTGATCCCAGCTTTGATGCCTGGGCAGACGACGCTTTGTTGGATAACGGTGTTGCCATTAATCCGCAGGCCGCGGCCCACTGTGTGGTGGATTATGCGCGCAGTGTTGCATTCATCCGGGGAGTGTCTGCTGCGATAGACACACTCAAGCTGCGCTTTCCGGGATCCTCGCTTGAGATCTTGTACGCAGGCTGCGGTCCTTTCGCCACATTGCTGCTACCTGTGCTGGGCAAGTTTTTGCCCGGCGAGCTCAAGCTGTATTTGCTGGATGTTCATCAACGCTCGCTGGACAGCGTGCAACGTCTGCTAACGGAGTTTGGATTCTGTGCCCACAGTGTTCAACTCATCAAGGCTGATGCCAGCACCTATCTACACCCCGGGAAGCTGCATCTGGTGATAGCCGAGACCATGCAGAAGTCACTTGAGCAGGAGCCGCAGTTCGCAGTGACAGCCAATCTGGCGCCTCAGCTATGTCCCAAGGGCGTTTTTATTCCGCAGCATATTGAAGTGTCGATGTATATGGCTGATCTCGATCATGAGAGGCGGTTGATGGATTATCCTCGACTCGAGAACGACAGTCAGGAAGGAGGTAGGGCGGGAAGCGGCCAGCGGCGTTATCGACTGGGCACTGTATGCAGCTTGTCACCCGAGCACGCTTTCGACCAGTTGCAACGTGCTCGAGAAAATTCAACCGAAGTGGTGCCTGCACTGGAGCCGACTATCGTAGAGATCACTTCCATAGCCGACATTTCCCGATTCGATGCGGTCTTGTTCACCCGTATCTGTGTATTCGAGCACTATAGACTCAAGGATTATGAATCGCAGATCACACTGCCATCAAAGTGTTTCGAGCTTTCAGATCTGGTGGGAGGCGAACGCTTCCGGGTGACCTATCAACTCGGTAGTTATCCCAGGTTTAACTTTGAGCGATTGCCCAAGGCATAAACGTATGCCGAACCGTTGGGTGAGCGGTGCAATTGTTAGGCCTGATCAGGCGCGCATTCTCTTCGCATCGCAATCAGATATAGCTTCACGTCCATACCACTGATACCTGTTTAGTGTCGCCTGAGTTTGGTAACGCGGGTGGCAATTCTGCGAAGCATTGATCTGTTTAAATGGTATTTTGGTGATCTTTCGCAGAGTCACGATGGTAATCCTGCTTGCGCAACTTGTCGATCGCAAATGGTATGATTGCCAGCACGCAGATATGGATGAAAGGCCCTGTAAGTGAGCACAGACAGTTCCATTAGACTCAACAAATTTATCAGCGACTCGGGTCATTGTTCCCGTCGAGAGGCGGATAAGCTCATCGACAGCAATCGGGTCAAGATAAATGGCAGGCGGCCGGAGTTAGGCTCACGGGTTGAGGCAGGCGATGTAGTCACCATCGACGGACAGGAGATTCTGGGCAGTGTTCCGGACAAATCCGACCGTGTTTACCTGGCTTACAATAAGCCGGTGGGTATTACCTGCACCACGGAGCGCAGTGTTAAAGGCAATATTGTAGATGCGATCGATCACGATGAGCGCATTTTTCCGATTGGCCGACTAGACAAACCATCCGAGGGGCTGATTCTGCTCACCAGCGACGGCGATATAGTCAACAAGATACTGCGGGCAGAAAACGCCCACGAGAAAGAATATCTGGTTGCTGTTAACAAAAGCATTGGCTCTGATTTCGCCGGGAAGATGTCTCGGGGGATCCCGATTCTCGATACAGTAACCAAGCCGTGCAAGGTAAGCGTAGTGGGGCGCTCGGCGTTCAGAATAACGCTCACTCAGGGATTGAACCGGCAAATCCGGCGAATGTGTGAATATCTTGGCTACGAGGTTACTCAGTTGGTGCGCCTGCGCATTATGAGTGTAGAGTTGGGGAAGCTTAAACCCGGCCAGTGGCGCAATCTTAATCAGCATGAGATTGATCAGCTCAATGTGGCGATTGCCAGTTCAAAGAGTGATTCCAGCGAGCAGGCGCGGCAATCCCCCAGGAAAAAGAGGAAGCCTCGCCATCACGGCAGATCTGCCAGAAGTGATTCTGCTCAGACTCGAAAATCATCCACAAAGCCCAAATCCGGTAAATCCGTAAGGGGAGGTGAGGGCAAAAGCGATGGCAGGCGAGCCCAATCCCGGTTGGCAAAATCATCAGCGCCAGCAAAGCCAGGAAAGGCGGGAAAACAAGGAAAAGCAGGAAGGCCAGGAAAGTCGACCAAGACCGGAAAGCCCGGCAAGAGCGGCTCCAGGAAATCGTCTCCGCCATCGAGGCGGCGCAAATGAGCGCAAGCTGAACGTCGATGTCTGATCATCAGCAACACTACGATGTCATTGTGCTGGGCGCGGGTGCGTCCGGTCTACTTTGTGCGTCTGTGGCAGCGCGCCGTGGACTCTCGGTGCTGGTGCTGGAGAAGGCGAATAAGGTTGGTAAGAAAATTCTCATGTCAGGAGGCGGCCGTTGTAACTTCACCAACTATGTAGTGGAGGCAGAGCATTTCATTTCTGGTAACCCTCACTTTTGCAAATCGGCTTTGAGTCAATACACCCAGTGGGATTTTATTGCCATGGTGGATCGTTACGGTATTGAGTATGAAGAGCGCAAACATGGCCAGTTATTCTGCGTGAATTCAGCCAGAGATATCCTCGATATGCTACTCAAGGAGTGCGAGTCGGGTGGGGTAGTTGTTCGTTCCAGTTGCACGGTGGAGCGAGTAGAGGTGACAGGGGGAGTGGACGGGAGAAACACTTATACCGTTGCAGCAAAACTTGCGCAGGAGCGGTTGAACTTGACTTGCCAGTCTCTGGTGGTGGCCACCGGTGCGCTCTCGATTCCTACGCTCGGTGGTAGTGGCTTCGGGTATGAACTGGCCAGCCAATTCTCCATACCCATGAAAGAGCGACGTGCGGGGCTTGTGCCCTTTATGTTCAGTGATGCTATGAAGCCGGTTTGTGAGCGCCTGTCCGGGCTTGCCGTTGAGGTAGAGATAGCGTGCGGAGCTAAGACTTTTCACGAAAACATACTGTTCACCCATCGCGGCATTAGCGGCCCTGCTGCGCTGCAGATATCCAATTATTGGCACCCAGGGCAAGAGTTAGAGATTGACCTGTTGCCTGGGCTCGATGCTGTGGCCTGGTTGCTGCAGCAGAAGCAGGACCACGGCAAGAGCCTGTTCAAGAATCGTCTGCAGCAGGTGCTGGCAAAGAGTTTGGTATCGGAGTTGCAGTCCTTATGGGTATTAGAGATAGCCGAGATTCCGCTGGCCCAGTGCAGCGACCAGCGACTGGAGGAGGTTGGTCGGTTGCTGAACGGCTGGCGTGTCAAACCCTCGGCAACCGAGGGTTATAGAACCGCGGAGGTGACACTCGGTGGTGTTGATACCGATGCAATTAGTTCCAAAACCATGGAAGCCAAGCATCAGCCCGGGTTATTTCTTATAGGAGAGGTCGTAGATGTCAGTGGCCACCTGGGCGGATTCAATTTCCAGTGGGCGTGGTCCTCGGGTTATGTGGCTGGAATGAATTGCTAGATCGGTCCAGTAGTAGATAGAGCAGTAGATAAAATACAAGCGCCCCTGAGGTTAACTTCCGCTTTGAACATCCAGCTCTTCCCGGGAGCGTCATGCTTTGCGTAAACAGACTCAGCAACCTGGAAGCGACTCAAGCTCTTGTGTGCGAGGTCCAATCGGTAGCCCGCAAATATCAGCGCCATCTCGGGGTAGCTCCCTCTGGAAAATACGCTTGAGGGGGGTGGTGACAGGGCTGATGACGAAATTCACCGCAGTAGTACCCAGAGTGAGCGCGCCACCTTTCATGCTCACGCGAAAGTCATCGAATTCGCCTTTTACCTTCAAAGGGGTTCCCAAACCGAAAAATTCAGCTTTTTTCGCCCTGGGCGTGGCGACCATATTGAAATTTCCAGCGGCAAAGCTCACCTTGCCTGCGCCGCAAATCCGAATTCTTGAGGTGTCCACAGCCAATTGTTCTGCGGTCATGATGCCATTGTCGAGTCGAAAGCGGCTGATCACACAGTTCACTTCCGAGGCCTTTTTGCCCTTGCTGGCCGAAGAGACCACCGATGACAATAGATTAACTGCCCATAGATCAACGAGACCCGATTGCAGGCCTGTTGGCTTTGCAGAAACATCAAAGTAGCCGTTGGCACCAGCCATGAGGTTGGTATTGCTGGCTGTCGAACTGACGTCCAGGTCCACGCTGAGTATGCCGCCCACCTCACTGGCAGGGTCGGATAAGCGGCTCAGAACACCAAAATCGAAGTTGTCGATCTTTACTTGTAATGAAGCTTTCGATGCGACTTTGCCCGGCTTCAGGGAAGCATTCACCAGCAGTGATGCTTGGGGTAGCTGTAACTGCAATGGGGCTAGTGCTATGCGGCCGTCTTTCAAGCTGGCGGTAACATCTGCGCTGCCAAGGAAGTCTTCTCCCGAACGCACTTCGCCCACCTTCACTGAGAGTTCAATATCGGCGCGTTGCAGTGCCTCTGCACTCAATAGCTTCTCACGCCGCACAGGACTTTCCTCTTCCGCATCACCGGCGGTCTGGGGTTCGGAAGTGCTGTCGGCTGCGTCAGGTTCTGACGCGTCATCATCGGCGGTATCGGCTGTCCAGTCGCCAGTATCAAAGTCTCGTAGCTGAATCTTCTGCGCTGTCAGGTTGATGCGCGCCAGCGGATGGGCGTTGCGACGATCAATCACCGCGCTACCTACCAGTTTACTGTCTTGTACGATTGCCTCTAGCGTAGATAACTCCAGTCTGGCAGGCGTGACCTCCAGATCGGCAGTGAGCTGGTAGTTCTGGACAGGCGGTAAATCCAGGCGCGTAAGATCATCCAGGCTGCTGAGATCCGCGCCTTTTACCATTAGCTTCAAGCGCGAGTTACGATCTCCGCGCAGCGCTTCACTACGGGCAGTAAACACCAGTTTGGTTCCGGCGATTTCGAAATCAGCTTCTACCTCGGCGCGCGTCATGGCCAGAAACCCGGCCAGCGAGCTTGCTTTCACGTTGAGCGTGAACGCTTCGTTCAACAACTCGCCGTTCATGTCAAGCTGCATGGGTTCACCCTGTGGTGCACCACCTTCGGCTCGTGTTAGCGTAAACGCCAGGGGTTGAGCACCCGCCTCCATAAAACGCACGCGAATATCTTCCAGCAGTATCTCGTCTACTGATAGGCTGGTGGGGCGGGGCGCTTTCGCTTCATCTCCACTCGGTTCAGTCCCAGCGTCGGTTACTGTTGCGTCGTCTGTGTCGGGTAACTGATTATCGAACACCCAGTTTGTTTCACTATTGGTGGCCGTGATCAGGTCTAGCTCAATACCACTAACCCTGAACTCTCTGATAGCAATTCTTCGTTGCAGTAGGGGTAGTAGTCCAACGGTTACCCGTGCCAGGTCCATCGTAGCCATGTCGCTAGAGACTGGTTCGTCAGGAGAAAAGCCGGGCGGGTTGCTGATACGCAGCTTTTGTATCTCGAAATAGGGCCACAGTGACGTGGTTACAGTAATGTCACCATCCACCTTTACGTCGCGCCCCAGCGACTTGCTGACAGTGGATTCAATCAGTGGCTTGTAGGCGGAAAGGTCTATCGGAATGCGCAGTAACGACACCGTCACTATTGCCGCTACAAGCAGGCCCAGAACGGTGCAAAGCAGGATGAATAGTATTCGTAGCATGATGAGTTGCCTGTTTGATCGAAGCCCGGCGGTGTCTTTTGACGCTCTCGAACACCATGTTATGACGTTTGAGCTGTTTGTTGAAGCGGGTGGTGTGGCAGGTTGCGATAGCGCCGCAGGCTGAATATAAAAAATTGGCGTGTAGGCTTGTGCCTGAGTAACGCCAATGGCTTGAAGTTAAGTACCTGGCAGCGAAGCTCGGGAACGGCAATTGGTCACACGGTAATGGGAGAGTAGGCCTCGATGGCATATACTGCATGGTCGGCGTTAGCGCGCCACCGATTTGCAACCCAAGGATCAGATTGACAGCCACCGCACGAGAGTCCAACGCTCGCTTTTTCTTTCGCTATATCCTGCATCACAAGCAGGCCTATGGGTGGGGGATTGTGTTCATATTCCTCACCAACTGGCTGGCGGTATCGATTCCACTGTATTTGGGTGAGAGTATCGACCTGCTCAGTAGCGATGCGTTGGGGCAGCAGCAGGATGCTCTAATGCGCAGTATCGGCGCGGTTGTGCTGTTTGCTTTGCTGATGGTGGTTACCCGCACTGTATCGCGAATACTGTTTTTCAACCCCGGACGCGCGATTGAGCGTGAACTCAAAGACGATGCCTTTGCCAAGCTGACGAAGATGCAAGCGGCGTTTTATCGGAAGCACGAGACTGGCACTTTAATCTCCATCGTTAACAATGATATCAACGGTGTACGGGCCCTGGCGGGCATTGTGATGCTGCAGGTGTTCAATATCCTCTTCGCGCTGTCGCTGACCCCGCTGAAGATGTACCAGATATCACCCAGCCTCACGCTATATTGCATTCTTCCCGTAGTGATCACTTTTGCCATTGCCCACAAGGGCATCGCCTTTATGCGTCGCATGATGCGGTTGCGCATGGTGGAATTGCAGGAAATGTCTTCGACTACCGTAGGCTTTCTTGCGGGCATAGAGGTGATCAGGTCCAATCATATCCAGCAATGGGCCCAGGGTGCTTTCGCCCGGGAGAACCTGAAAATCCTCGACCGCTCCCTGCGTTTGACAAAGGTGCGTACGGTGGTGCTGCCGGTTATCGCCTATACCGATCGTTTCTTGAAGGTTTTGATACTCGTGGTCGGCGGGGGTTACCTCGTCAATCAGCAATTATCCCTGGGGGATCTCACGGCCTTGCTGTCCTACGCGGCACTGCTGGCCATGCCATTTATTTCACTGGGCATGGTGTTTTCAGCATGGCAGACAGGAATCGTCAGCCTGGAAAGCATGCGCCGA
>CALINF010000151.1 GCA_938045215.1 uncultured Halieaceae bacterium
GGAGTTCACCAAAAACCGGCCACCACCCTGGGCAGCGCCCTCAAATCGTGCCTGCAGCAAGGCATTGAGCGCGGAGTTGAAGTCATACAAATTGGCAAAGAAGTTGCCGACACCGCGCTGGGCCGGGTCTGGCATAACAAAGTCATAACCCTTGGCAACCGGCCGCAGAATCCATTTGTCGAGTTGATTGTTAAATGCAAATAGTGGTCGGTTGATGGACTCAAGAGGGTCCACATTCTTTTCCGAACTCTCAAGCACCACCCCCGCTCCGGGTGATTCCAGAACTTCAACTACGCCCTCGCCTTCCGCTGAGACCGGGCCAACGAGGCACAGGCAGCCCAGCAGAATTGTCGTTAAAACAGCGCGCATGCAGGTGGGTCCATGTTTCCAGTGCGAAATTTTACGCCGCGACTGTGTGTCCGGCAACTGTTTTCATTGAGCTTGCGGGGCTCCTTCGAGCCCCCGTCCGGGCAGTTCAAGCTGCCTTGAAATAGATTACGCCCTGATCGCAGAGCTGGTTCAACTGTTGTTCACCAAACTCCAACAGGGTTTCAGCTGGCATGTTCAGCTCTTTTGCCAGTAAATTGACCACCGCTTCAACAGTATGGTCACCATCACGTACCAATTCTAACAATCGAGCGGTCGCGGCATTTAGCGCCATGAACTGCACGGTATCTGATGCATCCCGGTAAACTACCAGATAACAGGGCTCGCCCGGCACTTGTGGCTGGAACCCCGGACCAATCTGATGAACTGGCCACTCGTAGCCCAACACCCAGGCCAGCGGTGACAAAGCCACAATCATAGACACAGATCGGGGCGTTGGTGCGGAGACAGGGAACGTATCCTCAGAAACATCGAGAGCCAGCTCTACCCACTCATAATGCGCCAGCTCGGCGATAAACGGAGGATCGCACTCTCTGGGCTCAAAATCCTCTGTAAGAAAACGCAGGAACTCCTGGCTGATCTCAAGAAAGTATGGCGTATGACAGCGATGAACATCGATAAACTGGCGCACAAGTCCATGCCATTCCTCGTCGTCGTAGAGGCTGTGCAGTACAGGAAATCCTCCGCGAATAAACCCCTCAATGTTGTTATAAACAAGGTCAAGATACACCTGCAAACGTCGGGCCTCTATGCCCTCTGGCGGAGCTTCACCCGCGGGATTGCGCAGGAATCGGCCCATCTTCATCTGACTGGCCCGAAGCGCTGATTCGCCGGAGTGCTTCATAGGTTTACTGCCTGCCCAGATGACCCCTGCGTGCAGTCGCATTGCAACTTCCTGATCTGCCGTACCTCCTGTAACAGCTTCTCCAGTGGCGGCAGGTTGAAATCCCGCTCCAACAAGGTCGGTAACGGCCCTACCCGCTGATATGCCTGTTCCAGTATCGCCCATACGGGGTCGATCACATCCGTGCCATGAGTATCCACCTTCAGATCCTCGGCCTCATCGTAATGACCCGCCACATGAATATAGACGGCCTTTTCCAGCGGTAGGCTTGCGAGAAACTCAATCGGGTCGTAACTGTGATTGATGCTGTTGACGTAAATATTGTTTACATCCAGTAGCAACTGAGCGCCAGATTCGTCCAGCACGGCACGGATGAATTCGGCCTCGGTCAGTTCCGTATGAGCTTGAGCGTAGTAAGACGCATTTTCCAGGACCAAAGGGCGGCCGATGATGTCCTGTACCTGACGAACGCGCTGGGCAACGTAATGCACAGCTTCTTCAGTAAACGGGATCGGTAACAGATCATACAGATGGCCTTGCGCGGCACAATATGTGAGGTGCTCGCTGTATAGCGGTGCATCAATCTCGTCCATGAGGGTTTTGACCGACTGCACCAGATCAGTATCAAGCGCGTCCGGGCCACCAATATCCAGAGACAAACCATGCAAAGCAATGGTGTAACGCTCGGCCAGTGCTCTGAACTGTTTGCCCAGCCGCCCCCCAACGCCGATCCAATTCTCGGGAGCGACCTCCATGAAGTCTACATCTTCCGGGGCCATAGACGAAAGCGGACCCAACAGGGCCCGCCTTAAACCGAGACCTGATCCGTGCAGGTCTCGCTGTGAATCAGGCATTAGCCGCCGCACTTACCTTCGCCGCATTTGCCCTCGCCTTCAGACTTCTCGGCACCACCACACTTACCTTCGCCGCACTTGCCTTCGCCTTCGCCTTTCTTGGCGTCGCCACATTTACCTTCACCGCACTTGCCTTCGCCTTCGCCTTTCTTGGCGTCGCCACATTTACCTTCGCCACACTTGCCTTCTTCATCGGATTTTCCATGATGATTGAAATTGGCCAGATCGTACCCACCGCTGAGCTGCTGGGCCGAAAAAGGGTTCGCCTCGGCAGAAGCCAAAGGAGCGATAGACGTTGCCAGGAATGCTGCGCCAAGTGCAGCTACCAGTGGTTTTTTAGATTGAGCCATAATGATTTCCCTGTAGTTTTTTCGTTGTTGTACGTATTCAAAACATTCGAAATGCTCCAGGGGCACACCCATGGACAGCTTTCTTGATACGTAGGACACAGTATCGGCGAGGAAGTTTCCCCCGACCTGCCTCAGAAATGGTAATTTTTCACATTTTTCAGACTAATCTTCCTTCCACGAGCACGCCTGTTGCGAAGACTGCGTTCTGCGGCTCAATGAGGGTTCTTTTGCAGCCACTGCTCAACCTGCCGCCATTGCTGTCTGAGCCGTTTCTCTGATACCGCCCTGCGAGTGCCGAGATTCTGTGCAAACAACGAGACCCGAAACTCCTCCAGTAACCAGCGGTACTGACATGCGTCGTCGCACAATTGCAGCAAACCGGGGCGCGTTTTAAGCAGACCCATCAGCGGGTCTGACAGCGTGTGCAAAAGCGCGACATACTGGCTATCTTTTGTCACTTGTCCTGAGAAACGTTCCAGTCGATAGCGCATGGCTTTGGCATAGCGCGGGTACTGCGCAAACCACTCCGATGGCGTATCACTGACAAAATTCGCCCCCAGCAACGCATCGAGTTGCTGTTCTACGTCTGTTTTATTTTCAAGGAATTTACCCTGGGGCATGGCAGATAGCAGTGTTTTGACCTGAACGACAACCTGCAGGGTGTTCAACAGCGTCGCCTCGAGCGTATTCGCACACTCCACCAAGCGAGGCTTGGCCGATGCCAACGCCAACGCAAAGGTCTGCTGCGTACGAATGTCCTGAGCATCAAGCTCCATGGCATCGCGCAATGCACCGCAAATCAAGTCTTCTATCAACGCCGCCCGCTCAAGACCTGCGCCAGCCAACGCAAGATTAAAGTGGTTCCCCCGCAGCAGATTCTTGCGCAGATATTTCACTGCCTGGGCATTCTGTAGCAGCGCCAGTCGCATCAGACCGTGACGATGAGCAACCTGCGCCTCTGAAGGATAGTCAAACAGCTCGATAGCAGCACTGTCACCCCGGTCGACCAACGCCGGGTATGACAGAATCGACACACCGGCCTGCTTAAATCGCCATTGCCTGGGTAGCTCATCCATATCCCAACGGACGAGTCCCTCCCGTGCCGGGCCCTCGGTTGCCGTATGCCCTACCGGTTTGTCAGCGCTACCTCGCAGCCGCTGAACGAGGCCGGCAATATCTCTGCTCTGGGCGATGAGTTTACCGGTGGCATCTACCACGCGCAGGTTCATCCGATAGTAATCATCCAGCGCGTCCGCGCTGAAGTCGCTGGCACTGATCCGTACCCCGGCCATGTTGGTGAATATTTTGGCCAGCGCTTGATCGAGCGCTGTATTAGCCGGCGTCAGAGTGGTCAACGCTCGATCTACATAGTCAGGCACAGGCACCAGGTGCTTGCGCAGCGCTTTGGGCAAACTTTTCGTCAATGCAATGCACTTATCGCGCAACATGCCTGGCACAACCCACTCAAACAGCTGCTGCGGTACGCGATTAAGCAGCGCTATGGGAACCGTGACCGATACGCCGTCTGTGTCCTTGCCCGGCTCAAACTGATAAGCCAGTCGAAACTGCATATCTTCGTATTCGAGCACGCCAGGAAACTGCTCGGTAAGTGCGGACCCCGGGTCTCGAGCCATCAGCAGTTCACGCGGAATACGCAGGCTCTGATCCGCACCTGGTGTCTTCTTTAGCCAGGACTGCAAACGCCCGGCGGTGAAAGCATCCTCTGGTAATCGCTCATCGTAGAAATTAAACAGCACCTGCTCGTCGGCAACGATATCTCGACGCCGGACACGCGATTCCAACTCTTCCAGCTCACGCAGCACCTTCATGTTGTGCTTCAGGAACGCGGGAAACTGGCGATAACCACCCGCCATCAAGCCTTCCCGAATCAACAGTTCGCGGGCTTCGCCTGGGTTGATATTGCCGTAGTGCACGGTGCGCTTGTCTACCAACGTCAGCCCATAGAGACTGATTCGCTCATATGCCACTACACGCCCGCTGCGACCCTGCCAACGTGGCTCGTAATAATGATGCTTGAGCAGCGTGGGATTAACATCCAGCACCCACTCAGGCTCAATCGCACCGACGGTGCGAGCAAACACACGAGACGTTTCTACCAGCTCAGCCGCCACCAGCCATTTCGGTGGCTTTTTCGACTGTGAGGAGCCGGGAAAAACCTGTAGCTTGCGATTACGCGCGCCCAGAAAGTCTCTGCCTTCATGCTGCTGGGCAATGTTACTAAGCAGACCAGACAGCAGTGCGACATGAACACCCTGATAATTTTCTTCCTCTGGCAGTTTGGAACCGGGTCGAACGCCCTGCTGCCTACACGCGATCGTGAGCTGGGAATGAACTTCACGCCATTCCCGCAACCGAAGAAAGGACAGGAACTCCTTCTTACACAGCTTACGTAACTGATTTTGAGTTAGCGCCTGACGCTGCTCCTCAAAATAGCGCCAGAGGTTAAGCCATGACAGAAAGTCCGAACGCGGATGCTTGAAGCGCGCATGTAGTTGATCAGCCTGCTGCTGTTTGTCTGCCGGACGTTCGCGCGGATCTGCAATGGCGAGGGCGCTGGCGATAACCAGAACCTCCTCAAGACAATCCTGCGATTGCGCAGCAAGGACCATTCGCGCCAGTCGGGGATCAGTCGGCAAGCGCGCCATGCGTTTGCCCAGCGCAGTAAGCTTGCCTGAAGGGCTAACGGCACCCAGCTCTTCCAGCAATTTATATCCATCACGCACCATGCGCGGATCTGGCGGATTGATGAAGGGAAATCGGGTGACGTCGCCCAGACCCAGTTGCAGCATTTGTAGAATGACTGCAGCAAGATTAGTACGCTTTATCTCGGGGTCGGTAAATTCGGGGCGCCCTGCAAAATCCTGCTCGCTATACAGGCGCAGGCAGACACCTGATGCCACACGACCGCAGCGCCCTTGGCGTTGATTCGCACTGGCCTGTGAAATGGGTTCTATTGGCAAGCGTTGCACTTTCGTTCGAAAGCTGTAGCGACTGATGCGAGCCTCACCCGGATCGATGACGTAGCGAATACCCGGTACGGTAAGAGAGGTCTCTGCCACGTTGGTCGCCAGCACAACCCGCATACCACGTCGGCTATTGGTATCGAAAACGCGCGCCTGCTCGGCCTGACTCAGACGTGCGTAAAGCGGCAGGACATTAACGTCTTGCTGATGGCGCAGATGTTTGGACAGTTCACGAATTTCCCGTTCGCCTGACTGGAAGACAAGCACATCGCCGCGAGGCCCGAAACGTCCCGCACTGATATCGGCTACCAGCTGCCCGATCTGCTCCACCACCCCCTCGTCGCTCTCTTCGAGCGGATCAAAATAGTGTGTCTCTACGGGGTAGGTACGCCCGGAAACTTCAATAACCGGCGCATCGTTAAAGTGCTTGGAAAAACTGTCCACATCGATGGTGGCAGACGTCACAATCACCTTCAGGTCAGGGCGTCGTGGCAGTAGCTGTTTAAGATAGCCAAGAATGAAATCGATGTTCAGGCTGCGCTCATGGGCCTCGTCGATTATCAGGGTGTCATAGGCGCGCAGCTGCCTGTCACGCTGCATTTCATTGAGCAGAATTCCATCGGTCATTAACTTGACCGCCGTTGCCTCAGAAACGCGATCAGTAAACCGAACCTGATACCCAACCACATCACCCAGCGAGGTATTCATTTCCTCCGCGATACGCGCAGCAACCGTGCGCGCTGCCAATCGGCGAGGCTGCGTATGCCCGATCCTCTGCACTCTGCCACGACCCAGTTCCAGGCAGATTTTCGGTATCTGGGTAGTCTTGCCTGAGCCTGTTTCTCCCGCGACAATCACTACCTGGTGCTCACTGATGGCACGCGCGATATCTGCCCGCCGTTCAACAACCGGCAGTTCCTCGGGAAAACGCAGAGGGGGTATTACTCTGGGCTGTGGCGCTGCCTCAGTCACGGGGATCTATTGATTACCTTTTCGCTCTTTGTACAACGAGTCATAAACCGCTGACCCATTCTGGGTTACCATCACCAAAAAAACCAACAACACACTTAGAGGCTCGCCGGGACCATGACACAGCTTAACAACTTTACCTATGAAGAACTCGCCCTGGGTCAGACGGCGAGTTACACCAAAACTGTAACGGAACAGGATATACAGCTGTTCGCGATCGTTTCAGGCGACGTCAACCCGGTACACCTTGATAGCGACTATGCAGCCACTACGCCATTCAACGGACCAATTGCACACGGCATGCTGACAGGCGCCGTTGTGTCTGCCGCCATCGCACTGCAACTGCCGGGGCCCGGGACGATCTATCTGGGGCAAAACCTGCGTTTCAGGCTGCCAGTGCGCCCTGACGATACCCTGACTGTCAAACTGGAAGTGACGGAACTCAAGGACAAGCGCCAACAAGTGGCGCTGGACTGTAAGGTGTTCAATCAGGACGATAAGTTGGTTGCCAGCGGCCTCGCCGACGTTATGGCTCCCACGCAGAAGCTGTCCATGCAAGCGCCATCACTACCGCGCGTCACCCTAACCGGATAGTCCAACCCTCAGGCTGACTGATCATCACCCGGCGCTGCTTCGGCGAATTGCGCTGGGTCCAGATACATAAGCTTTAGCGCGACCGTCGCCTGTCCCGTGCCCGAGTCGGACCCAAGCACCATCACGTTGGGCTGCTTATCCTCATAGGTCACCGCTGTTACGCCGAACATCAACATCTCGGAGCTGTCCTGAGCAGTGAAAACCGGGACATTCTTCTGCGCCTGCAGCGCCTCCGACAGGTTTGATATCAGCAACGCAAGGCTGGTCTTGAATGCGCCGAAATTCAAATTGCCAACAAATTCTGAATCATCAAGCTGAACGTCGAAGCGCACAATGGACTGATCTTCCATTCGGACATTTGATAATGCCAGGGCCTTGCCCTCGGTCAGTACCTTGAACGCATTCTTGGCCTCGGTCCGAGCAGCTTCAACCAGCGTTTTGTGAAGCAAATTGATTGCGATTATCAGAAACTTTTCTCTGGATATCGACTGGGTCTGGTACTCAGCCATGAAAACCTCGCTACGCGGCAAAGGGGCGCAATTCTAATACCTGCGCCTACTTATTGCCAGTCAACAGCACAACAGCCGGTGAACCTATAGGCTGATTTTTTTGTTATCATTCAGCGCCCTGGCTATCGGAGCTAACAAATTACCTGATGTATAGCAGCACGCATCATCGATCAGCACGGAACACCCTGCTCCGAGCGGCCTCACGGCTTTTGGCTGTAGCCTGCCTGTGTCTGCTGACCATCTCCGCAAGCTGGGGAATCAGCCGCCTGGATACTCTGAACACGCTTACCCGAGAACGTGAGTTGCTGACGTCGGAACTGGAGCAGTACCGCAAGACACTGGCCATGTTACATACAGATGGCACCCCACCGGGCACCAGCACCAATCCGGCAGTGCGCACGCTGGCCCAGGAAATGATTGGTATTCGCACTCGCCTGATTCGTATCACCGAACAGGAAGTGACGCTGCTGCAGGAAGAGATCCTGCAATCCAAATCATCCATCACCACCAGCGAAACGCCAGATACAAACAGCACAGTGGGCGACACACCAGTCATCGCACCAGGCGCTGAAGGCAAGCCACTGCGCATGTCTTCAGACATACCCAGCAGTGCGCAGAACATCGCCCGGGAAATTGACGAGGTAGAACGCCTGCGACAACTTTTAACCGCGTACTACGTTGAGCAACAGGAAGCCCTGGAGGTGATGCCCTCCCCGGAGGAACTTGCGCAAAGGGAAGCGGCAGCCAGTACTGCTGGTACTACTGATTTAATCCCGTTCAGCGTCGACAAACTGCATTTGAATGGCGCTGAAGGCAGTACGGTGCTCACACAGTTCACCCAACGCCTGAGCGACCCGACAATCCCCGAGAGTCGGCGCGACATGGCGCCTATCTGTACACTCAAGACGCGCTTGTTCGGATCGCTCATCGCGAGCGAGAAACGTAGCCTGCGGCCAGTAGGCAAACATCACTATGTTGCCCGCGTGCGGATTCAGCCAGGAGATACCACTCTGCGTATTCGTGACAACAACTGGCAACTCAGGCTACCAGGAGACGCCAGCGCACAGGATTTTCTGATCACGCTGTATGCGCCACCCGGAGCCCAAGCGGAGTTACACCTTGTGAGCGTTCAAGAGTTGACCGCGACTGAGGATGC
>CALINF010000152.1 GCA_938045215.1 uncultured Halieaceae bacterium
TTTCCACGTCTTGAGCGTTTCCAGGTGAGTGCGCCAGTCCTGCAGATTGTGCACGGCAATCAGGTCGAAGGTGTCTACCGCCATGCGCTGCGCGGATTTTTGCATCTGCGCGATGCCTTCTTCCTTGCCTGTGGTCCAGACTTTGGTAGCGGCGAATACGGGCGGACGGGGTGTCATGGTCCGCAATACGTCTCCTACCCGCGACTCTGCCTTGCCGTACATTGGCGAAGAGTCGATAACGGATCCCTGGGCCTCGAAGAACAACTTCATGACCTCAGTGAGCTGAGCCAGGGATTGGGGGTCATTTTCGGTATCAAATGTGCGCGAGGTGCCCATGCCGATGGCGGGAAGTTGCTCGCCGGAGCTGGGTACAGGGCGGGTTATCAGCCCACCTTCTGTGGTGGGCGCCGGCGCAGCAGCGTTTGATTTGCTCACGGCAAACGGCGGCAATGTCATTATGCCAGCCCCCAGTTGCAATAGTGTGCGTCTATCGAGCATGGCTTGGCTCCTGCCGATTGTTGACAAGCATACTGGCGCTAGAGGCGCCAGTTGGCGTAAACGCCGATTTCCACAACACCGTTGCTGGAATACTCCCCGCTCCAGAAATCGTTGCGAATCTTTGCGCTGCCCAAATCGGTATAGTTTACGAAACCGCCCAGGTTCAAGTTGTCGCGCAGCGCATAGCGAGCGCCTACGTTGTATCGAATCTGTCTGTCCACGGGCAGGTCAGCGGTGCGGTCTGTGCTACTGACGGGGCTTGTGTCGTAGGCTATGCCAGCCGTGATGTCCCACTTTCGCGTTGCCGCATACTGGAAACCAGCCGCATAGTGATATGTATCTTCCCAGTTCTTCTCCAAACTCGCGTTTCGCTCTGGTAGTGCAACAAAGACCTCGTCCAGCGCACTCCAGCCGTCCCAACCCACAGTGAAGTCGAACCCGATCTGCTCATCCAGGCTGTGATGTAGGCCCACTCTAATCTTTTCCGCTAATGGCAGCTCTGTATTTGAATCGACATCAACGCTGCCTGCGGGAATTTTCAGGTCGCCGTCAAAATCAAGGTCAACCTCGCTCTGATAGTTAATACCCAGACGGGTGAACTCGGAAATCTCGTAAACTGCACCCAATGCGAACGAGAAGCCCGTGTCAGTGCCATCGAGTGTACCTCTGCCATTTTCAACGCCGGGGCGGATACTGGGGACCGCTAGTTCGAGATCCAGTGTTCCATAATAAATTTGCGCAGCACCGCCAACTGCAAGCTTGTCGGTTACCTGGTAGGCAAGAGTGGGAGCCACTGTGAGGATCAGAATCTCGACCTCGGTGGTTTGAAATCGACCTACCCAATCGTTGTTGTAGTCAAGACCTGCGCCAGACAATCCTGCGGAGTAGATACCAGCACTCCACTTGTCAGATCCTGTGTCGTGTACATAGGCAAAGCCGGCAATAGGCGCATCAAGGCCCGCGTCGCCTCCGTCATCAAAACCGCTGATTGGGTTTGATTCGTCGATATCGAACCCTATGTCAGCCAGAATCACGCCCGCATTGACAAACAATTGGCCCCCTTCAAGCTGGAGCGAGCTGGCAGGGTTGTGAATGATGGTGCTTGCTTCATCGACGCCTGCAGATGCGCCGGCACTCGCTCGGCCTGCGGCGAAATCACCGAATTGATTCAGCCATAGCCCGCCGGCCTGTGTGGGGCCAGAGAGGCCCAGGGCAAGTAGGGTGGCACTAGATATGAGGCGTTTGTTCATAGTGTCTCTCGCGGGCATGTGGAGCGGATTTGGAGGTGTTGAAAGGAGATATTAGTGCAACGCAGCCTGATTAGCTAACCAGCGCGGCAGTGAATACACTTGGATTGCACCGGCTTTAGAAGGGCATAGTGTAGGCAAGCACATATTGGGGTCCTTCGATATCTATCTTCCCAACCGTTTTGTTGAAGTCCAGTTCTACGTACATATACCGGATACCAAAACCAATGCGCTGTTGGTCCTTGATACGATAGTCGATACCGGCTCTGGCGTAAGCGCCAAATCCGAAGTCCGATTCGTCAGAGGTTTCAATCACAACGCCCTCAGCACTGGGTGATACTTCTGGAATCTCGCCGTCTTCAACATCATGCGAACCGTACATGATCATTGGTCCCCCCGCGGCATACGCGGTGAACCTGGGTCCCAGCCTGGCGCGGACGAAACCACCCAGATGCAGCTCTCCCAGAAACAGCGAGTTATCGAGATTGACCCGAATAATGGCGCCAGTATCGCCCGTGAAACCACCGGAAATCTTTGTATCGCTATTCTTCCAGGCGATGCTGCCCCCGGGGTTAATACCCCAGTGCACATAGCCCTCACCGTAAACGTATTCCCCTTCCATGCCACCACTGGGTAGTGATGACGGGAACTCCACGTCAACCGGCTCATCAAAACCGTTGCTCCAGCGACCACTCTGGTCATCCAGTTGCAAGCTGCCGAGGAAAACCTGTATGAGTCTTGGATGTTCATCGTCTTCTGCAGTCGCGGTAGAGGTGTAGCCCAGCAACGACGCCGCAAGGATGATTGGAAGCATTCGTTTCATGTTATCTTCGCGCGGCCATGCGACAGCGCGTCCATTCCTGTTCAAGTGGTGGCCAGCATCCACTTGCGCAGCCTGTTGGAATCACCGAAGGGGGTGAGTTTACCGAAGGAGTTGAGCAGCACAATAGAGACCTCCTCTCCCTCGATAGTGGCGCGCATCACCAGGCAGCGGCCTGCCTCATTGATGTAGCCTGTTTTGCTCAATTCGATATCCCAGTTAGCGTTTTTCAGCAAACGATTGGTGTTGCCGTAGGTCAGTGGTCCGCGACGTGCGTAGGGGTGCACTTCCTTGCGCTTGGTGGTGGTCGCCTGAGTGATGAGCGGGTAGCGGTCGGCGGCTGCAACCATCAGCGCCAGATCTTTAGCGGTTGATACATTCTGCGACTTCAATCCTGCGGGGTCGGCAAAGCCGCTGTGGCTCATGCCCAATGATGCAGCCTTGGCATTCATGGCGTTGATAAAAGCACGCATACCACCGGGAAACGTGCGACCTAGCGCCGTCGCGGCTCTGTTTTCTGATGACATCAACGCCAGTAACAGAAGGTCGCGCCGGGTTAAGCGTGCGCCATACTCCAGTCGCGAACCGGTCATGCGGATCAAATCGCGATCGGCTTTGGTGATGGTGATCTTTTCATCCAGATCAAGTCTGGCATCGAGGATAACCATGGCGGTCATCAGTTTGGTGATCGACGCGATAGGACGCACGGTATCTACGTCTTTGCCGTAGATCACGTTGCCACTTGAATCCAG
>CALINF010000153.1 GCA_938045215.1 uncultured Halieaceae bacterium
AACGGGAGAGCCAATGCCCGTGGAGAAAATCGCAGGCGATACGCTCGTAGCGGGCTCAATCAACAAAACCGGATCGGTGATTTTGCAAGCAACCCGCGTGGGCAAAGACACAACACTGGCGCGCATTATTCTCATGGTAAAGCAGGCTCAGAACTCCAAGCCGCCAATCGGACGGATGGCTGATACGATCGCGGGTTACTTTGTACCAACGGTTATGATCATTGCCGTTGTCAGCGCCCTCGCGTGGTTAAACTTTGGGCCAGAGCCGGCATTGGCATTTGCGATGGTCAGCGCAACCACCGTTCTGATTATTGCCTGCCCCTGCGCACTGGGGCTGGCCACGCCGATGTCTGTGATGGTGGGTGTGGGCCGGGCGGCCGAGTCGGGGGTACTCATTCGCAACGCAGAAGCACTGCAGAGCGCCTCTAGCATTACCACGATGGTGCTGGACAAGACAGGCACAATTACGCGGGGCTCACCCGAGGTAACCGACATTGTACTGACCTCTACCGTGACGGAAAACGAGGCATTGCAACTGGCAGGTGCGCTCGAGAGCCGTTCTGAACACTCGCTGGCCCTTTCTATCCTGAATGCGGCCGCCGATCGCGACCTGACTTTCGAGCCTGCCGAGGGTTTTCTGGCGCTTCCGGGAATGGGTATTGAAGGTAAGGTGAACGCGAGGGAAGTTGTACTGGGCAATCTGAAGCTCATGCACAGCAAGGCGATCGATTGCACCGCTCATCTTGAGCAGGTTGCAACGCTGGCAGAGCAGGCGAAAACTCCCTTACTACTTGCTGTCGACGGGGCTATTGTTGCGATTATCGCGGTGGCAGACCCCGTGCGGCATGACTCGGCTGATGCGATTGAGCGACTCAAACACAATGGGATACGAGTCGTTATGTTCACTGGCGACAACGACGCCACTGCGGCTGCAGTGGCTACCAGTGTGGGTGTAGACACTTACATTGCAGAGCTGTCACCGCAGGGCAAGGCTGAGCAAGTTGCCGCTTTACAACGACAGGGCGAAATTGTGGGCATGGTGGGAGACGGCATCAATGACGCCCCTGCCCTGGCACTGGCAAATGTGGGTTTTGCGATTGGCGCTGGCACTGATGTAGCAATTGAAAGCGCGGATATCACGCTCATGCGTGACTCATTGCACGGGTTGGCAGACGCCTTAGCGGTGAGCAAAGCCACCCTGAGCAATATAAAGCAGAACCTGATAGGCGCGTTCATCTACAACGTAGCCGGCATCCCCGTGGCCGCAGGCGTTCTGTATCCGGTATTTGGCATCCTGCTGAGTCCTGTCATCGCAGGCGCTGCCATGGCATTCTCCTCAGTGACCGTGGTCACTAACGCTAACCGGCTGCGTCTGTTTACCCCGCAAGCACACTAAAACGGAGGCAGGGTCATGTTGTACGTTAACCTCGCCGGAATCGCAGCAATTGGGCTGATTATCTGGTGGTTCTGGCTTTATAAAAAGCAGTAATCCAATAAAATCAACGAGTTATATAATATATCTCGGTTGGTTTCGATGATATCTACGCTTCAGCAGAAGAACTCTTGTGGATCTTGAAAAAGGTCGCATACAGTGTGGGCACCACTGTTAAGGTCAGTAGCGATGCAAACCCCAGTCCCGCCATGATCGTAACCGACATGTTCACGAAAAATACGTCTGACAGTAGTGGGATCAAACCCAGGATTGTTGTCCCTGCAGCTAACATGACCGGCCGCATCCGGCTTACAGACGAATCAAGGATCGCCTCATAACGGTCTTTGCCGGTCTCTACCTGTTGATCAATCTCCTCTATCAACACAATCGCGTTCTTGATAAGCAGCCCCACCAGCGATAGCGCTCCCAGCAATGACATGAAGTCGAATGCACCCCCGGTTGTCAGTAGGCCAGCGGTGATACCCACGATAGCCAATGGCACCGTGAGCCAGATTATTGTTGGCTGGCGCAGCTTACCAAACAGGAAAATACTGGTGAGGATCATAAGCAGAAACCCCACCGGCAAGCTCTGTCCGAGGCCGGCCTGTGCATTGACCGCATCTTCGTATTCACCGCCCCACTCGAGCTTGTAGCCCGCTGGCAAGTCGATAGCCTCTATCTGGGGACGTAGTCGGTCCAACAATGGTGTTGCCAACTCTCCGGTCGGATTGCATGAGGCGATAATGGTCTGAATACGATTGCGGCTGCGTTGTGCCGCGTTTTCCCAACGCGTCTCATAGCCTGATACTACTTGTGACACAGGCACAGTGCGTCCCAGTACCTGGCTCCACACCTGAATATCGCGCATCTCCTCGATGCCGACACGCTCTTCGGCCGTCGCTCGCATACGAATAGGCAATACCCGATTGCCATCCCTGTAGCTGCCCGCGCTTGCTCCATCGAACGCATATTTCATGGCCGCCCCAAGATTTTCCCGGGTAACGCCCAACTGCCGGCCGACCTGCTCATTGAATATCGGTGTCACTACTTTTACCGGAGAGCGCCAATCATCGCGTATGTCCATGGCCTCCGGGTCGTCACGCATAATCTGCTGGGCTTGTTCAGACAGCTCTCGCAGCACCTGGGGGTCGGGGCCGGAAAACCGCGCCTCAATCTTGGAATCGCGTCCGGGGCCTATGCGCATGGCCTTTACGATCGGGTCTAGCCATGGCATGTCAGCTTTAATGTAGTCTTCGGTCGCATCCCAGACCGCAGGAATATCTGCGCGAGTCTCCGTCCGAACAATGATCTGTGCATACACGCCGGCGGGTTCTTTAGAGTCGTAAACCAGAGTGAAGCGCTGGTGAGGGCCACCAATAACCGACGTAGTCTGACTGACGCCGGGCAAAGTGCGAATGTACTCGCTAATGCGCAAGGTATCATCACGGGTAGTGCGTATGTCGGCACCTTCAGGCTCCCAGACATCGACGAAAAAAATCGGTGTGCTGGAGTCGGGAAAGAATCCGCTCTTAACGTTACCAAAACCGATAGTAGCCGCAAAGAATAGCGCTGCAACACTCGTTAGCGTCACCCAGCGATGATTGACCGCGAGTGCCACCAAACGCCTGTACCCCTGAAACAGTGCACCTGCATACGGATCCTTGTCTTGCTCACTCGAGTCGCCAGACTTAAGAAGCAATGCACACAACAGTGGCGTCGAACTAACAGCTGTCAACCAACTCAAAGACAAGGAGATCAAGATAACGTAGAACAGTGAACTGGCGAATTCACCGGTGTTATCGGGTGACAAACCAATTGCGGAAAACGCCAAAATGCCGATAGCAGTACCTCCCAGCAATGCCCATATCGTTTTACCGACGGCCTCACCTGCAGCCTCGCGCGCACTCATCCCCTGCTGCATTCGGATCAGCATGCCTTCTGCAACGACAATCGCATTGTCGACAAGCATACCCAGTGCAATAACCAATGCACCAAGGGATATACGCTGCAACTCAATGCCATACAAATGCATAATAAAGAGCGTACCTGCTACCGTGATGAGCAAAACAGCGCCGATGATTAGCCCTACCCGCAACCCCATGAACAGCAGCAGCACGGCGATAACGATGGCAACCGCCTGCGCGACGCTGACAATAAAGCCACCGACTGAGGCATCGACCTCGGCGGGCTGATCATAGACAGGCGCTAGCGCCATCCCGACCGGTATAACAGGAAGTAGCGATTCGATAGTACGATCAAGATGTTTTCCAACGTCGACCACGTTCTCGCCAGCGGCCATGGATATACCAATGCTGAGCCCTGGCTTGCCATTGACGTAGTAGATCTTGTTGGGTACTTCCTCGTACGCCCGGGTAATCGTTGCAATATCGCTGAGCTTGATCAGTGTACGGTCACTTGAGCCTATCAACAGGTCGCCCATTTCCTGCACTGACAAAAAATTACCTGTCGGGCTGATGCGCAGATAGTCGTTGCCTACTCGCACATTGCCTGCATCTACCACAACATTCTGCGACCCGAGAACCTGCCCTATCACGCCAAGGTCGATACCCAGCTCTGCCATGCGACTGCGAGAAATATCCAGATAAACAACCTCGCGCTGCACACCATCGATAAC
>CALINF010000154.1 GCA_938045215.1 uncultured Halieaceae bacterium
GACCTCTACCATGTCAAGGTAGCGCTCTAACCAACTGAGCTATGGTCCTAGAAAGGCGGCGATTATAAGGGCGCGAGGGTTCGAGCTCAACCCCCGACTGTGCGAGTGCTGCGCTTCCTGTTCAGAACAGTCAGCTGCCAAAGATCCTTGTGGTCAAAATGCAGGAACGGCCGCATGGCCAATACCCCCACCCTGCCGATAGATCGCTCCAGATGCTCCAGTTCCGCAAACAGCTCCTGCACATCGTCATCGGGTTCAACCTCGAATCCGTGCTGGCGCATCATCAAAACACCTTTTGCCCGCAGGGCGAGCTCTGTATAGATACGTAGATAGCAGAGCATATCGACGAGCGTTGGTCCCTCGAAACGTTCGCGTAGGTCCGAGAGAAATTCACCCGCCCGCGTACTCTTGAATTCTCCCGACACAATCTGCTCGATCAGGCCTGCGTCGGAATCAAAATCCAGCTGCAGCCATTCATGCATCGCAACCGCACTCTTGCGAAAAATCAGTACCAGCAGCAAAGGCAGTAGAGCAACAACCAAAGCCGTGTGCACCAACGGTGAAAAGTAAAACTGATTGAAAGACCAGTGCAGCACGGTCGCTATGAGTAGCCCGGGAGTAAAGTACAAGAAGCGCGCTCGTAAACTGCGTTCGCTAAACCGCTGCGCAAATATCGCGTAGATAGCAGCGACGCCACCGTGCATCACGGCGGTACCGAGACCGCGTATCAACCAGACTCCGGGCGCAAGATCGGGGCCAACTACAAGTAGATAAAGGTTCTCGTACACTGCAAAACCAGTCCCTACAGCAAACCCGAGGATCGCTGCGTCTACTAAAAAGCCGATTCGACTCAGGCGAAACAGGCAATAAATGACGACACCCTTACAAAGCTCCTCTACCAGAGGCGCAATGTTGTTCAGATAGAGCGGCCTGGATACTGTCCCCCCAGACAGCACCAGACCATGAATATGCAGGGCAGCCACAGCCGAGACAACACCCGCTAATAGCACCCAGAGCACGGTTACAACCGGGGTCAGGCGATAGCTATCCATGTAGCGCAGTACCGAGAGGAACAGCAACACAGGTAAAACGCCCATCAGAAAGCCGGTCAGTAACGTCAAGTGAACTATTCCGTCGAAGACAGTGGTCAGTGTGCCAGAAATATCGGGATATAAAAAAGGCGGCACCGGGGCCACCTTGAAACTCGCTAAGAGGAGGAGTACTCAAAAATCGGCATCCATGCCATCACTGCGTATGCTACTCAGTGCTCCTGAAAATCAGTGTCGTGCGCTCAAGCGTGCCATCCTTGCGGCGAAACTCTACATCGAGAAATCGCGGTGCAACAGCAACGCTGTCGGCGCTAGCAGCGGGGGCAAGGGGTTGAGCCAGCTGGATAGGTAGCGTGGTAGTCACTTCACCTTTAAACAGTAGCGTTGCACCAGGCAATTCCTGTAGCTCCCAATTCGACTGGCTGAAAGAGAGCCCCAATGCCATCGGCGCAGCGCTTATACCTTCAACATGCAGACTTAAACCATCAGCATCGCTGACAATATCAAAAGCCGCCACACCGCCTTCCCAATGCAATTCAGAGGACCCCAGAACGTTCATTGGCGCAACCAGTGTGCCTTTCATTTGTTCACGCATGGCTTCATCGGATCCACCCGGAAGCCACACATTGGCGCCTACCACAACGGCCACCAACAGCGATGCCGCCAGGGCATAGCCATGCCACTCTCGGCGAGGCTTGTGCGGGTTGATGCCTGGCGCAATCAGCGTGGTTGCCGACGGGCTCACCGTCTCGGGTATCTGTTCCAGTATGCGATTGGCGATACCTGGAGGTGTTTCCAGATCCGGCACACTGCTTAGCAATGTATTGAAGTCGGATACTGACTTTTCAAATGCTCTGGCTTCCAGGGAGTCCCCCAGGCGATCGCGCAGGTCAGCCAGCTCCTGTGGAGAGAGTTCGTCATCGGCCGCCGCTTGCAGCAGAATTCTGTCTTCATCAGTTATCATGTGGCTGTTACTCCTGCACGCTCCATCGCGCTCTTCAAGCGAGCTCGGGCTTCGAAGAGTCTGGAGCGCACTGTCTTCTCGGGCAGTTCAAGCACTGATGCAATCTCGGTATAACTGAGCTCGCCAAAATGTCGCAGAGTAATCACTGCCCTGTGGTCGTCGTTCAAAGTCATTAGTGCAGCTTGGACTGAGGCTTGCAGCTCACTGTCTCGCGCAGCCAACTCCGGACCAGCGCTTTGATCCGGTATCGACTCATCCACATATTCACTGACTCGATCTCGACGACGATAGTTGAGGCATTCGTTGATCGCGATGCGATAGATCCAGCTGAAGAAACGGAATTTGGGATCGAAGCTCTTGAGGTTTTCGAAGGCCTTGAGAAATGTTGTTTGTGTAGCATCAGCCGCATCCTCCGTGTTGCCCAGCATTCGAAATGCCAGCTTGAAGATGGTGTCCTGATAGAGAAGTATCAGTTCTTCCAGTGCTCGCTTGTCGCCGTGTTGGCCGCGCAGAACGAGTTGGCCATCCCTGGCCCTTTCCATCTCCCTACCCATAAGTACTCACGATTTGGGCAAAAGTTGGAAACATTCTCAAAGATTTACGGTTGATTTGAAAAGTCCTTTTAAAACAGGGTGTTAGATAACTCACTATTTGATGGCCGGAAGCACTTCGAACAGCTTGTCAAAGCCGGAGTAATGCAGGATATCGGCAATGTGCGGACTAACCTCTACCAGGCGCAAACCACTGCCTGCGGCCATTTTCTGCTTGTGCAGTTTCAGCAGTAGACCCAAACCCGCGCTGGAAATGTACTCTAAAGATGACAAGTCCAGAACCTCTGCGCCTAACAATCGCTCAAACAGAGCCTCCGCACGCGCGGCCTGGGCAGCATCCAGTCTTCCTATGAGCCCTACCTGGCCAGTTTGTAACTGTGAAACCTCAAACACGATGATCATT
>CALINF010000155.1 GCA_938045215.1 uncultured Halieaceae bacterium
GAACGCCCGGGAATCAGCGCAGAGTTGGGTCCCTGCGGCGTTACTCGCAGCAAGAAGGTTCTATCGTCGCGATTGGCTACAGGCACCGCTGTGGCGAACAATCCCTGATAGCGAACGTCGCTGTCTGGCCCCACACTGTAATCAACCAGGGTGTCCGGCCCCACGAGCGGCAGAAAGTCTTCAGCCACCTGAAAATCCAGTCGCAGCTCTGAGGTGGAGATCAGGCTGAAAATGGCCTGACCCGGTGTTACCCACTCACCCGACTCCGTCAGCTTGGCTGCAACCACGCCGGCAAATGGCGCTTTTACAGTGTGTCGGGCAAGCGTGGCCTTGTGCAGCGCTGCCTGAGCCTGAACTTCACGCAGCAGCGCCTCATCCTCGGCAACCTCAGCTTGAATATCCAACACCAGGCTCTCTGCAATACTCTGCTGCGGTGCCAGTTTACGCACCTCGAGCAGGCGTCTGTTCGCGTCAGAGAGTGCCTGCTGCGCCTGCTCAACACGGGCATTTGCGCCATCCACTTCCAACTGGGCCATTTCGGCATCAAGCGTCAACAGCACGTCTCCGGCCATCACGCGAGACCCGGCGTCCACCATCACGGACTCTACCTGGCCACTGGTTGCCGCAGAGAGCTGCGCACTGCGCGCCGAGGTTACCGTGCCCTGGACCTGAAGCTGGCGCAAAATAGGCTGTTCAACCGCCTCAGTTACCACAACTGGCAAACCTTCCTGCGAGATTGCCGATGTCGACCACCCCACCAGTGCGCAGAACAGGGGTGCAGCAAGGGCACAGAGCCGGTGCTTCCCCGAAGTTGGCGACCCTGTGTCTGTTAGATCATATGTCATCGAAAACTGGTCACCCGGTGAATTAGTCTTTTACTATTGCTGTTTACGCGACTACCCGCAGATACGTTTGTTGCCCGCACACAGATCAACCTTGACCCGCCAGGGCATTCCAGCCGTCCGTCTGCACACCATGTAAAGCCAGCAAGTTCAAGATGGCATTTACGGCCGTCAGGCGATATATTCGCTAGCCCCTGCAAATAACATACAACATCTACTCCGGGAAACCGCCGCTTCATGACATATTGCCTCGCCATTGCCCTGAATGAGGGCCTGGTGTTCTGCTCCGACTCACGTACCAATGCTGGCCCGGACCGCGTGAGCTCTTACAGCAAGATGCATCGCTTCTCAGTGCCCTATGACCGCTCGCTGGTCATTCTGACGGCAGGTAATCTTGCCACCAGTCAGGCCGTGATTGCACAGATTCAGCGCGATCTGGAGCAAGATGCCGAGTTTAACATCATGAAGGCCGAGTACGTTGCCGAGGTGGCAGACTACCTGGGGGAACTCAGTGTTGCGGAGCAGGCCAAGTACACCAAGAAAGGTGGGCCCAACGCAGGCTTCAATGCTTCGGCCACCTTTATTTTGGGAGGGCACATCAAAAAGCACGCGCCTGAACTCTACATGATCTATCCCGAAGGCAATCATATTACGGCGTCCGATCAATACCCCTATCTGCAGATCGGCGAGACCAAGTATGGCAAGCCCATCCTGGATCGTATTATCCGTTCAGATACGCCTCATGAAACGGCGATGCGCTGCGCGCTGGTGTCGCTCGACTCCACCATGCGATCCAATGCCACCGTTGGCCCGCCGCTTGAGTGTCTGTTCTATCGAACTGACAGTCTCAAGCCGCAAGAGCGCTTTGTGAGATTGGAAGAGCATCACCCGTATCTGGCAGAGCTGCGGGAGTCATGGGACGACAGCATTCGCATCGCCTTCGAAAAGTTGCCCCCGTTGCAGTCAGTATTCGACGAGCAAACCGACGCGCCGGCCTAAGCCAAGCGAACACCCACTGGAGCAAACACTATTCTGGCTGGAACCAGGTATCAGTGATTACTGCGCTCAAATCGTTCAGCGTGAGCTGAAAACTGTCGATGAAGCGGTGCAGCTCCTCGCGCGTTGCAACATTGGGATCAAACCGCCGTAGCTTGCGCCTTGCCCGCTCCACTACACGCAGTGCGTCTTTGTTGGCCCGTAACGGTCCGAGCTCCTCACGAATGCCGCTCAAACAAAATCTGACCGAGCGCGGAAACATCTGCTCTGAGAAAACGAACTCCACAACAGCGTTCTTTTCTACCAAAGGTCCCACGGCACGGCGATAGGCCCCCATTGCTGACAGACCCTGCAACAATGCACCCCACAATAGCGGATCGATCGCCTCAAATGCTCCCTCGCGCTCCAGAATATCACCAGCACCAACATCTATAACGCGGGTGATCATGTCTGATCGCTCCAGCAGCCGGCCAAGTTTAATGAACCGGTAGGAGTGGTCTCTACTCAAGTTGCTCATTAGCAAACCATTGATCATCTGGCATCTGGAGATAACGTGCTCGAGGAAGGCGTGTCGATTGCGTCGGCCTACCGATGTCTCACTCTTCTCCTGAACATACAGATGCAGCTCGTTGACCATTTCCCAGGCTTCCTCGGGCAACACATCGCGGGTCGTTCGCACGTTTTCGCGCGCCGCCTTTATTGACGACGGGATGCTGGAGACGTTATCCAGGTCGGCAATCAGAAACTTCAGCACATTCTGCTCGTTCGCCGCCCGGTAGCGTTCGTTGAACACCGGGTTAGCATCAAGAATAGAAAGCAACACGTCCCAACCCGGTTCTGAGCCTTTTGGAATATCCATGATGATGTGCTGGTAGGCCATGACCAGCCTTGCCGTATCTTCGGCGCGCTCCAGATACCGCGCCATCCAGTACAGACGTTCGGCCACTCGCGAAAGCATCGTCATTTTTTGCCCTCCACGATCCAGGTGTCTTTACTACCACCACCCTGGGAAGAGTTGACTACCAGCGACCCCTTCACCAGAGCCACACGCGTCAGTCCCCCGGGGGTCACCCAGCTATCTTTGCCTTGCAAGATAAAGGGGCGCAAATCGAGATGACGCGGCTGCACTGAATCGTCAATATAGGTAGGAGCTGTAGACAGGCTAAGCGTGGGCTGCGCGATATAATTGCGCGGATTTTCCTTGATCAGCTTGGCGAACTTGCGATGCACTGCCTTGGTGCTGTGTGGCCCTACCATTATGCCGTAACCGCCCGACTCGTTGGCCGGTTTAACAACAAGATCCTTAAGGTTTTTAAGCACATAGTCTCGATCGTCTTTACGCATACACAAATAAGTGGGTACGCTTTCGATCAGCGGCTCTTCTTTTAGATAGTACCGGATCATATCGGGCACATAGGCATAAACGACCTTGTCGTCGGCCACTCCGGCACCGGGTGCGTTCGCGATCGCGACCTTGCCTGCCTTCCAGGCACGCATCAACCCCGGCACGCCCAGCGTAGAGTCCTCGCGAAAGACTTCCGGGTCCATGAAGTCCTCATCGATCCGCCTGTAGATGACGTCCACATGCACGGGGCCATCCACCGTGCGCATATACACGGTGTCGCTGTCGTCCACGAACAAATCGCTGCCCTCGACCAGTTCGGCGCCCATACCCTGCGCCAGAAACGCGTGCTCAAAGTAAGCTGAGTTATATATTCCAGGGGTCAGCACAACCACGCAAGGTCGTTTTATATCCCTGGGAGATAGCGATGCGAGTGTTT
The DNA here is from genome assembly GCA_938045215.1 of uncultured Halieaceae bacterium. GTDB lineage: Bacteria > Pseudomonadota > Gammaproteobacteria > Pseudomonadales > Halieaceae > CALINF01. The sequence continues at coordinate 3,620 of CALINF010000155.1, forward strand.
TATAGAGCCGGGAAGGGTAATCATCTACTGGCAAGATGGAGTAATTCTCAAACAGCTCTGGCAAAACGCGTTTAGTAATCTCGCGATTTTCTACCATGTAGGACACACCCGATGGAACGCGCAGGTTGTCTTCCAGCACATAGAACCTGCCATCGGCAGCGCGAACAAGATCGCTGCCACAGATGTGCGCCCATACCCCATACCGCGGTGATATTCCTGCACATTCGGGCCTGTAGTTAGGCGAGTCGAGCACAATCTCAGCCGGCACCACCCCATCTTTGAGAATGCTCTGAGCATTGTATATGTCGTCGATAAAGCAGTTGAGTGCCCGACTTCGCTGGATCAGGCCGGTACTGACCGCAGCCCAATCCTTGGCGGGAATCACCCGTGGGATAATATCGAACGGCCAGGCACGATCGATGTTCCCGCCCTCGGTATATACCGTGAACGAGATACCCATTTCCTTTATCGCCAGTTCAGCCGCGGCTCGACGGGCATTCATTTCTTCCGCAGGGAGGCTCTGTAGCAGCTTAACCGCCTGCCGCGCCGCTACCCTCGGTTGCCCCTTTGGCGTAATCAACTCATCGAAAAAATCGCCAGACTGATAGGATTTCCAGCTCTTGTTCATGCCGTACCGCTTGAAAGGGAAATAAGGTTTGAGAGTACTCCAATGACAGGACAGCTTCCAGCCGAATGGACTACACTAAGCACCACACTGATTGAACACCGCGCTGCCTATGAACCTTAAGCAAACCATTACTCTGTCTCCCGATGTGATCTCACAGGAGGTATCCGGCGAAACCGTACTGCTGGATCTTGAGAGCGAGAACTACTTTGGCCTGGATGAAGTTGGCACAAGAATCTGGCAACTGATTGAAAGCGCTGGCGATCTGGAGACGATTTTTAATACCCTGCTTGAAGAATACGACGTAGAGAAAGAAGAACTGCTGAGCGATTTGTCAGACCTCGTCGGCGAAATTGAGAAACTGGGACTAGTGAAATTGGAGACACGCGCATGAGCGAACGCAAAACCCACTACCGAGCCTGCCATCTTTGTGAGGCAATATGTGGCGTCGTCATCGAAACCGAGGGCGATGACATTATCTCCATCAAGGGCGATGACAATGATCCTCTGAGCCGCGGTCACATCTGTCCAAAAGCCGTCGCCCTGCGAGATATTCATCAGGATCCCGACCGCCTGCGCAAGCCAGTCAAGAAAGTTACCGACACTAATGGCACTACACAGTGGCAGGAAATCAGCTGGAAAGAGGCCCTGGATACAACGGCGGAGCGTCTGCTGGACATTCACGATCGCCACGGTGTGGATGCGATTGGCGCTTACTTCGGCAACCCCAGCGTTCACAACTACGGTATGCTGACGCACCAGAACAACCTGTTCCGCTT
>CALINF010000156.1 GCA_938045215.1 uncultured Halieaceae bacterium
TGCTCCAGCACCTGCGCGCACTTCTGTTCCATGTCTGCGGCGTCTTCCGCGAGGATGTGGCCGATGCCGTACTGCACAGCCTCCTCGCCCCTGAAGCGCGCCCCGGTCAGCATCAATCGTCGTGCCTGCGTCAGCCCCACCCGCTCTGTGACAAACGGCGCTATCTGGGCAGGGGGTATGCCAAGGCTGGTCTCGCTCAGACGAAACTTTGCGTCACGCGTGACAATGGTCACATCACCCACACAGGCAAGACCAAGCCCACCGCCAATAGCAGCGCCCTCAACCAGCATGATCACAGTCTGCGGTTGCTCATTGAGCTTGATCATCAGGTTGCCAAAGGTGCGATTGCCTCTGGCAACATCGTCATGCGACGGCTGGCCACCCTGCATGTCGGACTTGAACCCTTTGATATCACCACCCGCGCAGAAGAAGCCCTCCTTACCCCTGATGATAAGCGTGCGCAGGCTGCGGTCTTCGCGCACCGCATCCAGCACCGCGCTGAGTTCATCTACCATTTCGCCAGAAAGCGCATTCTTGGCGTGCGGTCGATTCAGCCAAATGGTCAATACGCTGCCGCTGGGTTCCAGAATCAGGTCCTGCGTGTCGGGTAGTGTGTTCATTGCCTGTGCTCCAAGGTTGGCGCTTACATTCTGGCGATGCCAAAACTGTTCGGTCTAACTGTGCGGTGCCGCGTTTCCCAGCAGGTTTCCAGCAGAAACCCTAAAGTGTTGCGCGTATCACGAGGGTCGATCATGCCGTCATCGAGCATGTGTCCTGAGGTATAGAAGGCACCCGCCTGGCTATCGAACATATGCGTGAGCGCCGCCTCCTGTTTGGTGAGCGCGTCTTCGTCGGCCTCGACACCAGTGGCCGCAGCCTTGCCACGAGCCACGATCGACATCGTTTTGGCAGCCTGTTCACCACCCATCACGCCTGTGCGCGCATTGGGAAACGTATACAGAAAGTCAGGATCGAAGTGACGGCCACACATACCGTAGTTACCCGCACCAAAGCTGGCGCCGGTCATCATCGTAATGCGGGGTACCTCAAGGTTTTGCACCGCCTGAATCATCTTCGAGCCATGCTTGATCATGCCAGCCTGTTCAGATTTGGTGCCCACGATATAGCCTGTGGTATTTTGCAGAAACAACACTGGAATGTTGGCCTGGTCACACAGCTGCAGAAACTGGGTGGCCTTGGTTGCGCCATCGGGATCGATAGAGCCATTATTGCCAAGAATACCGCAGGGCAAACCCATTATCTCGGCCTGCAAGCAAACCGTCGCGGCACCGTAGCGCGGTTTGAAATCGAGGAAATCCGAACCATCTACGGTTCGCGCCACGAGCTCGCGCATATCGTATGGGGTTCTGTAGTCACATGGAATAACGCCGGCCAATTCATCGGTATCGTAGATGGGCGCACGGTAGCTACCGCGGGTTGGACGCTCGCAGTCTTTATTCCAGTGCAGGCGACCAATTAACTCGCGCGTAATCTGCACAGCCTGACCATCGTTTTCCGCGAGGTACTCAGCGAGGCCAGAAACGGTAGCGTGCATTTCAGCTCCACCCAATTCTTCTTCGGTTGCGATCTCACCGGTAGCCGCCTTCAGCAATGGTGGACCGGCAAGAAACGCGCGGCCGTTGCCTTTAACTGCGACTACATAGTCGCTCAGGCCTGGCATGTAGGCGCCGCCTGCAGTAGAGGAACCGTGCAGAATAGAAATTACCGGAATGCCCGCTTTGCTTAGCTTGGCCAGATTACCAAACAGTGCCCCACCCTTGGAGAATCCTTCCACCGTATAGTTGAGCAGGTCGCCACCCGCGCTTTCCACAAGGTGGACGAAGGGTAGTTTCTGCTGCAACGCGATTTCTTCTGAGCGGGTTATGCGATACGCACCGGCGGTGGTGAGTGAGCCGGCCTGAATGCCGCTATCGTCAACCACTACCACACAGCGTACGCCTGCTATAAACCCTATACCGGCAATGATGGTCGAGCCCGGCAGGGAGCGTGCGGGATCATCCGTATCGAGCAGGTAGCCGGCAATGTTGCCAATCGCCATGAACGGCATGCCCGGGTCGAGCAGGCGAGCCAGTCGTTCCCGCGGCAATAGCTGCCCACGGGCTTCAAAACGCGCCGCCCGTTTTGCCGAAAGAATGGCACCGCGGCTGTTGAGTTCCTCCAACTGGCCGATGAGCTCCAGCATCTCCTGACGATTTTTGCGAAAGCCGTCCGAGCTGGCATTGATCTTCGAATTGAACACTGGCATTACAAGGTCTCCGCAATTTTTGAAGGCACAAGCACGGGGCAATCCAGCAACAGCTGGGCATAACCCTTACCCTGCGGGTCGTTGCGAATGCTTGCCACACCACCACCGCCGAGTACGTTGTGGAGTAAAAAATTGAGCGCGCCGGGGCCTGGCATCACATATCGTTCGACATTACCCGGCGCAGTATCTTCCAGAAAATGTGCAAAGCGCTCTGTGACTACCGCATTTGTTAGCGCGTTACATATGTACCCAAAATACGCCGGGTCACGGGCAATGATGCCCACGTTCGCCTTGTTGCCTTTGTCGCCACTGCGTCCCCAGGCCAGTGCCACCAGAGGAACTTCAACCCAGTCTTGCTGAGCCGCTTCGGCAGGGTCGGCAGGTCTGGCCAGCCTTGCGCTGTCGAAGCGCTCGCCATGAACCTCGTCACAGGTAAGACTCTTATCTTCAAGCTCAATGCTCACGTTGACTGTCGATTTGTCGACCGTGCACGAAAACAGGCGCACTACCGGCGATGGTCGCGGCCGACTGCCGGCAAACCCACTGAGCCCCGGTGGCGTTGCCAGACCCAGCCCAACTGCCTCTTTCAGCAAAACGCCGATACCTGTAGCCTCCGGATGCTTCGCTGCCAGTTTAAGCACTACCTCCCGACTGGAATCGATGCTGGCGAAACTGCCGTACTGACTCTCCGCACCCAGGATTTCAATACTGGTTTCGCTGAAATCAGCAAGGCCAGCTGCCTTGAACACATTGCGCGACGCTTCCAGCACGGCCTCGCCCAGCACTCGCGCCTTGCGGTCGGCATCAATGCCATAGAAGCTCATGTAGGTACCACCCCGAAACTGGTCCAGGTAAGTAGCACTTACCTTGTACTGATCGGGCGCGATGGTACCCAGAGCGCCAGTTACACTCACGCGATTCTCGCCCACCTGCTCTACCTTCGCCGTGGAAAAATCGCACACGACATCAGGCAAAAGGTAGGCCTGCGGATCACCAATCTCGTAGAGCATCTGCTCACACACAGTACCCACATTGACCAGCCCACCGGTGCCTTCAGGTTTGGTGCAAACAAAACTACCGTCACTGCTCACCTCGGCAATGGGATAACCGATGTTGGCGATATCAGGCACGTCTTCCCAGTCGGTGAAGTTGCCGCCCGTTGCCTGCGGCCCACACTCCAGAATATGCCCAGCCAGCGAGCCCATGGCCAGTTGATCGTAATCCGATCGAGTCCAGCCAAACGCGTGGATACAGGCACCCAAGGTCACCGCGCTATCAACGCAACGACCAGTCACCACGATGTCAGCGCCGCGTCCCAACGCCTCTGCAACCGGAAATGCGCCAAGATAGGCATTCACACTCAGCAGCTTATCGACTGCGGGGAATGTCTCGCCGGAGAACATCTCTCGTATATCTGAGGCCTGCATCTGCGCAGCTGTAGATAGCAGGTCATCACCTGTGACACACGCCACGGTTAATGACAGGCCCTGCTCAGCAATCATCTCCCGCAGCCCTTGCGCGCAGGCCTGTGGATTCACGCCACCTGCATTCGAGACAATTTTTACCCCCTGCTGTGCTATGGTCTTTAGGTTGGGCTTCATTGCTGCGGATAAAAAATCAGTGGCGTAACCCCGGCTGTCATCCTTGACGCGCGCCCGCGCCATGATCGACATGGTGATTTCCGCCAGATAGTCATAAACGATGTAGTCGAGATTTCCCGCTGCCAACAGCTGTGGAGTCGCTCGAGCAGCATCGCCCCAAAAACCGCTGGCGCCACCAATCCGCAGTAATGTTTCACTCATAAGCTACGCCTTTACAAAATTCCCATTCAGGGCACTAGATACTACGGATATGGGCGCGCAGAACAACAGAATATGACGCCAATTGCAGGTGAAACTGCCCTACTGCAAGTAGAAATGCCGCTTGCAAGAGTTCTTGCTTACGCTCGCAGTTCACAAGTCCGCCTCACAAATTACATGTCAAGTGACATGCTAGAATATGTCGTATAACAAGTAAAGCACTGGGGGTTGGCCATGGCAGCCCGCGTCATGCGCGGGGACTATTCGCCAGCTATCTGCCTTGATACACCGGGGCACGCTTCTCCATAAAGGCCAGCATTCCCTCTTTGGCATCGGCTGTTTGCGAACACAGTATCTGGTTTCTATTCTCCACGGCCATCGCCGCTTCAACGCTACCGGCATCAATCGCGACATTGAGCCCCTCCTTGGTCAGTCGCAACCCCATTGGAGATGCCGCAAGCATGTCGTCAATATAAGACTGTGCAGCAGCGGGCAGTTCGTCGTCAGGTACCACCTCCGACACAAGACCTGTTGCCAGCGCACGGTCGGCGTGGATGAAACGGCCGGTCAACATGAGTTCTGATGCCAGCGACGTACCCACAAGACGGGGCAGGAAATAGGACGTACCCATGTCACAGGACGAGAGGCCCAGTTTGATAAAGGCGGCATTCATTTTCATGCTTTGACCGGCGATGCGTATATCCGATGCCAGTGCCAGCGCAAACCCTCCACCGCAGGCCGCACCCTGTACCAGGCTGATGATCGGCTGAGGCACACGCCGCATCATCGCGTACACCTCGGCCAGATAACCCTGGAACCCCCAGCCGCCGCCCGCTGGTGCTGTTCCATCCTTGCTGTTCATCACCGCGGCTGCTTCGATATCCAGACCGGCGCAGAACGCGCGCCCCGCGCCCGTGATCACAACAATACGGGTCGCCAGGTTCTCTGAGAGGCTGCCGAAGTATTCCCGCAGCTCTGTCACCATCTGAGTATTGATGGAGTTCAGTACGTCGGGCCTGTTCAGTGTAAGCCAGTCGACGGATCCATCGCGGCGAATAGACAGCGTTTCAAAGTGCTCAAACATTGAGTGGTTCCTCGAAAAGGTAGGCAGATGTGCAACAGCTATAGCAGAAAAGAATCCCAATGGCCAAAGCCGGGCTGTTCCGTTAAACAGTGTTGCTACAGATGCGGGGCAATAGTCGGAATATGATTAAAAAGCTGCTTGCACTCATGCGGCAAAAATAGCAGATTGACCGTCTGTTTCTCCGCCAATCTATCGCTATGTCTCACAACCTGCCCTTTGTTACCTCCCACGCCGGAGAGGATCCACAAGTCCTGCGCAATCGCTTTCAGGAATGGGGTTACCTGTACTTGAAGTCTTTTGTGGACAGCGGGCGCTGCGAGGCACAGCTTGAAGAGATACTGGAGGCAACCAACCCCCATGTTGTGCGGCCGCAGGGCAGTGTGTTGCCGCAGCTGGCTGGCGATCCGTTTTATGAAACAGACGCTATCTGGGACGAGGTTTACCCCAAAGTGCAGTCACTGGAATCCTTCCACAGCTTCTTTCACCAACCCGACCTGCAGGAACTGATGCAGCAAGTGGTGGACGACAAGGTGTTTGTCTACCCGATCAAAATGGCACGCATCTCCACGCCTCGAAAAGTCGGCTACGAAACACCACCGCATCAGGACGCCTATTCGCACCATGCCGGACCCACGATGGCTGGCATATGGGTGGCGCTACACGATATCAGCGAGGCCATGGGGCGAGTGAAAGTGTTACCCAAGTCGCATCTGGGCGGCGTTCGCAAGGTTTTCCAGGCCGAAGGCGTTGGCGGCGTACAGTGTGAAATTTATCCTCACGAAACACAGTGGCATGTGTCGAACTTTGAGCAGGGCGATGTGCTGATCTTTCACTCCTGCACCGTGCACCGTGCAGAACCCAACCTCACACAGAACACCGCTCGCATCAGCATTGATACGCGCTTTTGCGACTATGGAGCACCGGTATTTTCCACCAACCTGGAACCGCACCATGGCTGGCGTATTGATACATTAGGCTGGGAATCGATCTATGAGGGTTGGAACAATCCGGAGCTGAAGTACTACTGGAAAACCTACCCCAACCTGTTCTGATTGGGGTTAGGCGTCAACAAGCCGCTGTCGCCGCCAGGTCTGCAAACCAATGAAAGCGCTAGCTGGCGGCTACGCGCCTTCCTGTCATCCTTTCCCCATCCTTGGTAGAAGGCGTCTTGCGGAATCGGGCTATAAACTCACGGACGGCCGTTGGGAATGCCAGCATTGCCGGTGTTGCGATTAGCGTGAGTACGGTGGCAAATGACAGGCCAAACACGATTGCCTGTGACAGCGGCCCCCAGAAAGTCGCCATCTGCCCACTGGCCGTGATACTGCGATTAATAAGGTCTACCGACAAACCACAGGCCAGTGGCAACAAGCCGAAGACTGTTGTCACGGTGGTTAGAAGAACTGGCCGGATACGCTGGGAAGATGCACGTACGATCACCTCCCGTATAGTCAGCTCCGGATGCATGTTGCGCACGTGGTTAAACGTATCGATCAAAACGATGTTGTTGTTCACCACAATACCCGCAAGCGCCACTACACCCACACCGGTAAGAATCGCGCTGAACGGTTTTGCAAGTACCAGCAAACCCAACAAAACGCCCGCGGTAGACATAATCACTGCAAGCAGAATCAACGCGCTCTGATAGAAGCTGTTGAACTGTGTGACCAGCAGAATGAACATCAATGCCAGTGATAACAGGAACGCCACTTGCACGAATGCCAGCGAGTTGGCCTGCTCTTCGTTGGCGCCCCGGAAACGAATAGACAGCGCAGGATCAAACTCCTGCTGCTGGAGCCAGTCGTCCACGACCTTGACCATGCTGTCGGCCAGAACACCTTCCACGACATCAGCCCGAATCATTTCGATGGCGATGCCATCTACGCGATTCAGACTATCCACACCCGGCGCGGGCAGCATTTTGACAAAATTGCTGAGCGGCACCATGCCCTGGTTAGTGCTTATGCGTAACTCATCCATTGCGCGGATACCGCGCTCACTCTCCGGGTAGCGCACACGAATATCGACCGCATCATCGGCCCCGTCAGGGCGATACTCTGCGACCTTCACACCGTTAGTAACCAGCTGCACCGCTATACCTGCCGAAGATACATCGGCGTCGTAGATCGCCGCCTGAGCCCGATCCACCTCAATGCGCCATTCGATGGACGGCAAGGCCGCCGTGTCATCAATGTCCACGAGCTCAGGCAACGTGTCCATGAATGCCCGGATACGCGCCAGTGCCGGCTCCAGCAACGCGCGATCGCGCGATGCCAGCTCTATTTGTATAGGCTTGCCCACTGGCGGGCCCTGTTCAAAGGGCAGAACCTCCACAGAAATGCCCGCCAGGTAGTTCGTTCGTTCGCGAATCTCACTTACGATTTCATTGCCTTTCGCTGAGCGCTCCGATTCCGGGTAGAGCTCAATGAACATCGAGCCAATCCTGTCGGAGCTGGCACTGGAGTTACCACCCCCGCCTCCGGTATTACCGGGCAGAAATGTCTGTGCATTGATGGAGCGAATCCCCACAATTTGCAGGACCTCGCGCTCTACCTCAAGCACCAGGTCGTTCACCTCGCTGGCCGAGAAATTGCCGCGACCACGCACCGATACCTGAATGAACTGAGGATCTGAATCGGAGAAAAATATCGCGCCCGAGCTGAATTTGCCGTAGGCCCAGAAGATGCTCATCAACAACCCCCCAATCACAAGCATCGTGATACCGGGTCGCGCGACCACGCGAGACAGAAAGCGAGCGTACATGCCCGTTGGGGTTTTCAGGCGAGTGGGGTCACCCGTTTCCAGTTCGTGCATCGCCTCAACTGACTTCTTGCTGTGCTGCGATGGCTTGCCGAACAAGGTGCCAAGTACCGGGCCAAACAACAGCGCATACAGAAGGGAACCAAGCAATACCGTGAATACCGTTACCGGCAGGTAGCGCATAAACTGCCCCGATACACCCGGCCAGAAAATCAGCGGCAGGAAAGCAGCCAATGTTGTTGCTGTAGAGGCCGTCACCGGCCAGAACATGCGTTTTACGGCTTCGGAGTAGGCGCTCTTGTGATCCATGCCGTCGCCCATCATACGATCGGCGTATTCGGTGACGACGATCGCGCCGTCAATCAGCATGCCCAGCCCCAGCAGCATGCCGAACATCACCATAAAGTTAAACGTGTAGCCAAACTGGTAGATAAGAATAACGGAGAACAACAGCGACACCGGTATTCCAAGGCCCACAATCACGCCGCTACGAAATCCCATCGCCGCCACAACCAGCACCATAACCAGCGCCAGCGCGGTAAAGATATTGCCCTGCAGCTCAGTTACCTGCATCTCGGCAAATTCCGCCTGATCCTGCGAGATAATCATCTCAATACCGGCAGGAATATCAGGGCGTGTGCGCTCTACGACCTCGCGCACTTTCTCAACGGTTGAAATAATGTTGGCATTGGCGCGCTTGGTGACCGACACGGAGATAGTATCGCGGCCGTTATAGCGTGCAAAGCTGGTTCTATCCTTAAAGGTTCGACGAATGGTTGCAACATCCTGCAGGGTGACGACTCTGTCACCCTCGCTGGCAATGGGCAGCTCCAGCACGTCACGTGCCTCTTCAACGACTGCCGGCACTTTTACAGAGAATCGGCCTCTGCCGGTATCGATGCTCCCGGCTGGTATCAGGCGATTGTTGCGCACCAGTGTAGTGAGCAGCTCTTCGCTGGAAATTTTGTACGCGTTGAGCGCATCGGGATCGATAATAACCTCGAGCACCTCTTCGCGGTGGCCCTGCAGATCGGCGGCCAACACATCGGGGATTGCCTCGATATCGTCACGCAGCTTAAGCGCCGTCTGGTAGACACTGCGCTCGCTGGCGTTAACACCTATCAGGTTGATCTGAATCATCGGGAAATCATCGACCGTGAGTTCCTTGATGAACGGCTCTTCAGCCGTAGACGGAATCTCTGACTTGGCACGATTCACTGCCTCGCGCACATCGATCAAAGCCTGATCCAGGTCCTGGCTGACATCGAATTTTACAAAGAACGTGGCCATGCCCTCTGAGGCAGAAGACTTCAGCTCTTCAACGCCTTCCAGCTTGCGCAGTTCGATCTCCATGGGCTGCACCAGCAGGCGCTCTGCATCTTCGGGAGAAATGCCCTCATGGGCGACTCCAATGTAGAAGAAAGGCAGCTCAATATGGGGATCGTTGGCAATGGGCAGTGCAGCACGCGCTATGAGGCCGGCCACAATCACCACTGCCATCAGCGATAGCGTGGTGCGCGTGCGGCTGATCGCCGAATCGATCATGCTGGTCATGGCTGAGCCACCTGTGCGCTGGGATCATTGGGGTAGACAGCCTCTACCTGCTGGCCTGCACTCACAAACTCTTGACCCACGGTGATCAAACGGGTGGTATCGGGAAGGCCGGTAACCCAAACGCCACCCGGGCCATCTTCAATAATGCGTACCTTATGAAACTCCACCACATTGTTTTTGCCCAGGGTACGAACACCAATCTCACCGGCATCATCCAGCGCAAACAGCGCAGGTGATATCTGATGGGCATCCACTTCGCCCAGCCCGATACGCACGTTGACCGTGAGACCGGAGCGCACGCTAAAATCGGCATTATCAACAGTGATCTCCACCGGATAAGTGCGAGTCACGGGGTCGCTCTGCCTACCAACGAAGGTGACAACACCTGCGATATCCCGACCATTGCTGATGCGGCCCACGACCTGGTCGCCCAGCGCCATGTTCTCCACTTCGCTCTCGGTCACATGCGCCAGAATCAGCATGGGATCGAGGTCGATAAGGGTAGCGCAGACAGCACCAGGTACCGCAAAGTCGCCAACGTTCATGTGCAGTTGCTCTACCACGCCGCCAAAAGGCGCCACTATTTGAGTGCGCTCGAGGTTTAGCGTCTGCCGATGCACTTGCGCACGTACGGACTCTAGCCGCGCTGCAGACCTGGCTATTGCCGTCTCCGATTGCAGACCCTGCTCTTTCAGCTTCAAACTGCCCTCGTACTCAATACGGGCCTCTTCGAGAGATGCTTTTGCTTCAGCAACAGCCACCTCTCTGTCGTCCACGGCCACTTCGCACAGCAATTCGCCCTGCTCAACCCGCATACCGCGCTCCATGGGCCGGGATACGATCTTGCCTGATATCTCTGCCTTGACGTCGACTGCGCGCTTACTCTCGGTTTTGCCACGCAAAACGAGATAACGGGTTCGCGATTCCGAGCGCAATACCACAGCGCGCACGCGCGGCAAGTCGGTCTGCCCAACAGGCACCGACTGGGCGCTCTCCAGCGCGAGGGAATCGTGCTCTGCCGTGCCGGAATCATCCGTAAGTATTCCTGACAGCAGCCAGATAAGTATCCCTGCGGCAATGCAAGTCGCGATAACCAGGTTCTTTGACATCAATTTCTACCGTGTAGTGCAAATCCGGGTCAATATTATACGGATTAACATTGATCGTGTAAGGCGACATATGTCACTGTTTTCAAGGGTTTCAAGCCTTGCTCACTGACTTTTACGGATTTTTGGGACGCTCAGACCAGTACTATTTGTCCATTATTTGCCTAATACCCCAATTCCCTCTAGTGTTGAACAGTAGTTGGACAACTAAAAAGGAGAGTGGAATGGAGATCCTACTCATCGGTGGCGCTGCTTTCGTTATCGTTATGGCATGGAAGTTACTGAGAAGTACCCCAGACAAGCCAGCAAGGCGGTCTGGCCGCAAAGCCAGGCAGGCGCAGGATCACAACCCCTATCAATCGCTGTCGCTCATGCTGCCGATAGCGCATTGCAATGCCGCCAGTTCACTGGCAGACAAACGATTTCTCAAGCGGGAAGCGCCATCATTGCCATTGAAAGAGTGCGACAAGGCAACCTGCAAGTGCGGCTTTATGAAGCACACTGACCGGCGCGAAGAAGATGAGGACCGACGCGCCCTGTATGGGTTGAGAGCGGAGCTACATGCAATACATACTGGCAATGAACGCCGCAAGCGCCGGGGACGTAGGGCCAGTGATTTTGCGATGGCGTAGCGAAAAATCGAGCTGAAGGCCACTCGTAGAGGGCGGCGATCACCTCGGCACTGAATACGGGTAGAAAGAGGGGCGCACCGAGTGATCGATGCGCCTTTTTTGGTTGTACAGGAGTTCGAGGCCGATCTTGAATGATCGGAAGAGTGTTTAAGGTTTTAAATGGGGCTGTGGGAATCGAATGCGCCGTTAAGTGATTGTAATTAGGGGGCTAAATTGAACTTGAATTTCTGGTGTGCGGCTGAGTTGACAGTACCCGTTAAGGACTTTTCACCAGCGCTTTCTTGAGCGGCATCTTGCGATAGGCGTCCAATAGCCCGATCTTATCAACGATTGCCTCAAATCGGGGATTGCCGTACAAGCCGACAAAAATGCGGTCGCTCAATACAGTCTGGGCCAAACCGGTATCACGCTGCTTCAGACCAACCTCCAGCCAATCAAGTGCATCGTCGACATCTCCGTGCAGTGCGTAGACCTGTGCTATTTGTACTGCCGAGTCATGAGCGTTTTTGTCGATGAAATCCTCTAGCCCCGATTCCTTGCCACTATCGCGTTGCAGGCCATAGCGAATGAGTAATTCTGCCCAGTTGCGCCAGAACTCCTCCCGCATTTGTGCGACTTGTTCCAAGGCACGATCGGCATCACCGCGTGCAATGCAAATCTTGCTCAGAAAGCCATGGGCGTTGCGATGAGCGGGATTGATTGATAGCAGGTGACGGTAACAATCGTCCGCCTCGTCCAGACGGTCTAGCTCTATCAGCAGTCGCCCCATGTCGTGATAGGAATTTTCATCCATTGGATCCAGTGTAACAATGCGCTTACAGATATTGACTGCCAGTTCCAGCTGCCCCTGGTAGGCGTTTAGTTCAGCCAGGGCATAGAGTACCTCGGTATTATTCGGCTCCAGTTTCTCCGCTTTTTGCAGTGCATCTGCGGCTCCAGGCCAATCCCAGTCCCAATTACTCTTGAGGCGGCTCAACGCAACCCAGGCACTCGCCGATTCCGAATCAAGCTCCAGAGCACGCTGCAGGGCATCCCGCGCTCTTTCAAAGCCTTCCTCCAGTGCAGCATACGCCATGCCCGACTGCTGCATCAGCGCTTCGGCAAGCCCCGCCCAGGCCGGCGCATAGTTCTCGTCAAGCGCAAGAGATTGCTCAAATGCGGCCACTGACATGTTCAGACCGGTTTCATCCTTAAGAGCCAGGAAGTGTCTGCCCTGCAGGAACAGGCTATATGCTCTGGGGTCGGTCTCGTTCACACGTGGTGCTTCACCGAGCAATTTAAGTTTAAGCACACTTACCACGACCTGGGCTATTTCATCCTGAACCTCAAAGATGTTCTCGAGTGAACGATCATAGGTTTCAGACCACAGGTGATAGCCGTCAGCAGCCGAAATCAGCTGTACCGTTACCCTGACCTGATCGCCGGCCTTACGGACGCTGCCTTCGAGTACGTGAGCTACATTGAGTTTCTCGGCGACCTCATGAATATCCGCCTGGGTATTTTTGAAGGAGAATGCCGAGGTACGTGCCGCGACATGCAACTGAGGAATCTTGGCAAGAAGATTGAGCAGTTCTTCCGCCAACCCATCGGAAAAGTACTCCTGGTTTTGTTCGGCAGACATGTCCGCAAACGGCAGTACTGCGATACTGGCTTTATCAGGGTTTGTGGGCGTTGTAATTTCAGTGGATGTATCGGCTTCACTGAGGGGCTGCGCAGCGAGCTTTGCACTCGACTCCTCTACGGACAGCTCCACCTTGATCCCTTCTGGCGTTAGTTCGAATGCCCAGGCCAGGAGAACGGCCACGGGGAATCCAATAATCAATACCACCAGGATGACCTTGATCACCCACTCCGGCGCACTAAAGCTTTCCAGCAACAAGTCGGCTACCTGAGCCAATACCCAGGAAGTCACTACATACGCTATCGCGACGCGAATGACGTGCCGCCGTTTGAGTTCGGAAAACAGTGAAGCCATTGCAGCACCTAAACACACTACTCGTTAAACTATAGCAGCTACAGTAAATGGAGCGCGGGAAAATTAGTCCCCGTAGTCTCAGGGGGATGGCACTATCTCGACCTGATTATCTCGCGCGGTTACTCGGCTCGATTTTCCCGGGATCA
>CALINF010000157.1 GCA_938045215.1 uncultured Halieaceae bacterium
TGAGAATGGTGCCTTGGGCGCGCGAGCCAACCGCGCAGATCATTCACGACTGTTACACACTCGAAGGTGAGCCTCACCCTCTGTCCACGCGCAATGTGCTGCGTAAGGTGCTGGCTTTATATGAGGCCGAAGGCCTGCGCCCCGTGGTCGCTCCTGAAGTGGAGTTTTACCTCGTCAACAAGAATACCGATCCGGATAACATACTGATCCCGCCCAAGGGCCGATCCGGGCGTCGGGAAACTTCAAGGCTGTCCTACAGTATTGATGCCGTGGCGGAGTTTGAAGATTTCGTGGAAGACATGTACGACTACGCCGATGCGCAGAATCTGGCTGTCGATACTCTGATTCATGAAAATGGCGCGGCCCAGATGGAGATCAACTTCAATCACGGTGATGCCATGTCTCTGGCGGATCAGGTGTTTGTATTCAAGCGTACGGTGCGTGAAACCGCGCACAAGTACGGCATGTATGCCACGTTCATGGCAAAACCCATGCAGGCTGAGCCTGGCAGCGCGATGCATATACACCAGAGTCTTGTGCGTGCCGATACGCGAGAGAATATTTTCGTCGATGCAGATGGGCAGCACACGCCGGCTTTTCTGTCTTATATCGCAGGGTTACAGCGTTTCACGCCAGAACTTATCAGTCTGTACGCGCCAAATGTGAACTCCTATCGCAGACTGGCCCCCGACATCTCCGCTCCGATTAATCTTAACTGGGGCCTGGATAATCGCACAACGGCATTTCGTGTTCCCCATGGAGGCCCTGCTGCCACGCGGGTGGAAAACCGTTTCCCCGGCGCCGATGCCAACCCCTATCTGGCGTTCGCAGCAACGCTTGCCAGCGGCTATCTTGGCATGAAGCAAGGTCTCACCCCTACTAAGCCCCACCAAGGCACAGCCAATGAAGACGCGGTCGAAGTTGCGCGGACGCTGGAGGAAGGCTTGCGTGGCTTGCGCAATTCACCTGCGGTCGTCGACATTTTTGGCGATCTTTTTCTACGTGCCTATGCCGCTGTGAAGCTGGACGAGTTTGAGGAGTTCAATCGTGTTATCAGCTCCTGGGAGCGAGAACATTTGCTTCTACAGGTGTAATCCTTTGTCTGGGAACAGGGTATGAGTGTGCAACACGAATTTCTTGGGGGTAGGCAGCGCTATCAACTGTTCACCGCGCTGAAGTATATCGTCTATGCGCTGCTCAGCTTCAACGTTTACCTGTTCCTGCAGGAAGAACTGGGTGCTCTGGAACATACGTTTACACAAAGTCTGGAACCCGGGCAGGTCATCCAGGTGTTTTCCGCCACTATCGATACAACCGCCTGGGTAATACTACTGCTACTGTTTGAGCTGGAAACCTCCGCGCTCGATGATTCGAAAATTCACGGTGTAGTGAAGTGGCTATTGCACGGAGTTCGCGGCATTTGCTATGTGGCGGTGGGGTACGCATTCACGGGCTACTACGCCGAATTGGTCACGCTGTACCAGACAAGTGTCCAAGGTGTTACCGATCTGTGCTCGAGTGCTTACGAGGGCTGGTCGTACCTGGTTGATATAGACGAATATTTGCCGATTACGAGTGAGAGCTGCGGCGCTCTCACGGGTGAAATTTACCGCATCAGCCAGTTTGATATTGTGGCTGACAGCCAGACGCTTCAGTCGGCTCGATACCTTGCCTGGGTTGACGTGTTCAACTCGGCGGCATGGATCCTGGTGGTCATTGTGCTTGAGGTTGAGGTGCGGCTGCAGCTGCGTGGCGCGCTGTCGGCGCAAGTCATGAGAGTTAACAAATGGGTAAAGCTGGTTCTATACGCGACGCTTTTTCTGGCGGCGGCGTACTGGGGCTATGCAGGCGATTTCCTGGATTTCTGGGATGCCAGCTTGTGGCTGTTTGCGTTCATCTTTATCGAGTTGAATGTATTTGAATGGCAGTATGAGACCAGCGCGGCTGCGGAGTCCACCTGACAACAGCGCTGTAGCCTCTGCCAGCCGTGCTCGATGCGTTGCTCCAGCGTGCGCTGACTAAATTTTTTCATCCAATCCCACGTAGTCGATGCGCGGATACTCGCTCCACAGGAATGTCTGCTGATGATCGCAGATCAGGCAGCGGTGCTCGATTTCACCTGTTTGCCTGTCCATCTCTCCAGCGCGCGCCATCATGCCTTTGCCACAGGCATCACAGAGATAGTTCACCTCCACTGATTTCACTTCGCGCTTGAGTTCGGGCATTTGGGTCTTTCCTCGTTCGATGTAATTTGTGCGATGCGTGCTTGTGCGGTGCTCTGTGCATTACCGGATACGTGCGTGTTTAGTGTAGAACAAACAGCCAGAGGCAGGCTCGATTTTTAGGGGGTAACTCAGACGCGCCGCAATACGACGACATAAACAGTACAGCGATCAACGCAACCATCCTGCGCGATGCCGGCGGGTTGAGTTATGATCAACACGCTATGCCGGCACAGATAGAGCGGCCATCGCGTGTCCAGTTGCAGCGCCCAACACTGCCTCTGGAATCACAGCACTGACCCAACCGACGCTGGAGTAACAGCTCGTCCAGCGACAAGTGATCCAACTAAAAGTCGTCGAACTCCAGGTCGTAATCACCGAGCTCTTCTCGCAGCCGTTTCTGTTCGAGGCGCTGCTCGGCGCGACGACGTTTTGCTGCGAGTAATTGCTTGCCCGATGGTTGTGCTGTCAAACCGTCGAATTCCTCATCAGTCATCTCTCCAAGCATGGGCTCAAAGAAATCCTCAAGAGTATCGTCAGCAACAGATTCTTGATTGCGCTCCCCCATAAATCACCTCCAGATGATTTAGAACACGTCGCATGAGAGAGCACTGCTGCCTCTCCCGTTAATGCGGAGTAAATCAAAAAAGCTTCTCAGTATCGATTCTTTTTTTGTGCAAAAAGACCGATATAAATGGCTATTAGTTGGCAGTTGTTCGGAGGCGCCCGTCCCCATCCCTGGGTTCCTTGCGTTTGTTTTGTACATCCGTGTACCAACTCGTCCATGAGCGTGGTTGCAATACGGGTCGCCCCCACCAGTAAATAGCAAATACTGTGCCATAGCCGCCGCAGCCGATTACTGTGCTAGAAGCAGGGTTCAGGTTGAGTTTGAAGATTGTTGTCAGCGCCTGCGGACACGACCGTACGCGTCGGCCGCCGGGCTTGGTGCTGGGTTGGTGATCATTTTTTCAGTGCAGCGAGAATGGCTGCTGCAACCTGATCTGCCGTACCCAGAGAAGCATCCACGGTAACATCTGCGTATTGGGCATACAGCGGTGTGCGCTCAGCGTAGATATCCGCAAAGCTTTGTCCAAGTCGACTGGCGATGCCGCGGTTGGGCGCGCTTGCTACACGGTGCTGGAGTTGCTCAAGCGCGCACCGAAGATAGACCACCGGTCCTGCTTGCTGCAGGCGGCTCATCGCGGAATTTCCATAAACCACACTGCCGCCTGTAGAAATAACGGCCCGGTGCAGGTCGGTGGCCAACACCACCTGTTCCTCAATATCGCGCAGATGTAAATACCCGGCCTCTTCCAATAGCTCCTGCAGCGTCGCTGAGTGCGCCTGCTGGATCTCAATATCGGTATCAACAAAGCGCAGGCCAGTCAGTTTCGCAAGAATTACACCCACAGTGCTTTTGCCTGCGCCGGGCATGCCGATAAGACTGATAGTGTTTGGGAAATCGGGTTGATCGAGCATTGGGTTCTGCGTCTAATTTGTCTACTGATGCGTTCATTATCCCCTAGACTTTCACAAGAGCAAGGTCTGCCCGCTTGCGTTGGACACCCGCACTGGATAGAGTTCCCAGCGTTTACTTCATTGATACTATCGAGTCTGCCATGAGCCTACTGACGACCCCCCTGGAC
>CALINF010000158.1 GCA_938045215.1 uncultured Halieaceae bacterium
CCTCCGGGTAATCCAGATCCAGAACGGGCACGCCCTGATAGATGCCTACCGACACCGCCGCCACCATCTGGCGCAGAGGATCTTCCTGCAGCCTTTTTTCTCGCTGCAGGTGGTTGAAGGCGTCAACAAGGGCAACGCACGCGCCTGTTATAGAGGCAGTACGGGTGCCTCCGTCGGCTTGAATAACGTCACAGTCGATAGTAATCGTATTTTCACCCAGCTTTTCCATGTCGACTGCAGCGCGCAGAGAGCGACCAATCAAACGCTGAATTTCCACCGTTCGCCCGCCCTGCTTTCCCCGGCTGGCCTCCCGGCCCATACGCGAGCCCGTGGAACGGGGCAGCATTCCATATTCAGCAGTAATCCAGCCACGACCCTGACCGCGCATGAATCGTGGTACGCCGGGTTCTACCGATGCCGTACAAATCACTCGAGTGCTGCCAAAGCTTACCAGCACCGAGCCTTCTGCATGACAGGTAAAATTGCGCTCAATGCTCACATCGCGTAACTGGTCTGGCTGACGTCCGCTGGGTCTGTCCATGGTGGTTCCTCCTCAAATCGGCGCACAGTATACGGTACTTATGTATGGAAAAGGTCGAATTTACGGGTGCAACTGGGAGCCATGAAAGCAAGCTGATACACTCACAATCCTTTCCGGAAGACCCTGGAACGCAAGCCAAGATGATCCAAAGCATGACCGCCTTTGCCCGAGAGAGTGAACCGACCGATCAGGGCGTGGTAACGATTGAAGTGCGCACAGTTAATCATCGCTATCTCGACTGCACCTTTAAAATGCCCGATAGCATACGAACCTGTGAGCACGAATTGCGCGAGCTCGCAGGCAAGTCCCTCTCCAGAGGCAAGCTGGAATGTCAGGTTCGGGTTCAGCAGCAATCCAATCAGGGCGGCGAACTGCAGATAGATCAGACACAGCTGTCGCGCGTACTGGCGATGGCGGCCGATATTGCTGATAAAGTCGAGCATGTACAGGCGCTGAATCCACTGGAGGTAATCCAGTTCCCGGGCGTATGCCAGACACAATCTGTATCCGAAGACTTGCTGCCCCTGGCGGCAAAGTCTCTGTTCCCGCGCGTCCTGGAGTCATTGGTAAACAACCGCAGGCGCGAAGGCGAGAAGCTGGCGCAACTAATACTCGATCGAATTGAGAAAGTGGAGCAGGAAGTCGCGCTCACCCGACAGCGCCTGCCGCAATTGATGCAGGCGCAGCGCGAGCGGGTAGTTGGCAAGATCAACGAGCTCGACCTCGACATCGATCAGGGGCGGCTTGAACAGGAGCTCGTATTCATGGCACAAAAAGCCGATGTAGACGAGGAACTGGATCGCCTGGAAGCACACATCAGCGAGGTTCGCGAGGTGATCAAAAGAGGCGGCCCCTGCGGTCGTCGACTGGACTTCCTCATGCAGGAGCTCAATCGGGAAGCCAATACGCTATCATCAAAATCGACCAGCAGCGGCACAACTCAAAGTGCGGTTGAGCTCAAAGTGCTGATCGAGCAGATGCGCGAGCAGATTCAAAACATCGAATAGACGGCTACGCGCCAGATCGAGGATTCAACCAACACACCATGGATTCCAACTTACATACCGGCACCCTGTTTACTGTTTCTGCCCCCAGCGGGGCAGGCAAGACCAGTCTGGTCACCGCTCTTGTAGAGCAAACATCCGCTATCTGCGTCTCTGTCTCCCACACCACACGTGGAATTCGCCCTGGAGAACACGATGGGGTGAATTACCACTTTACCGATGAGCGTGAGTTTGAAGCCATGCTCGAGCGCAATGAGTTTCTCGAGCACGCGCGTGTATTTGGTAACCTTTATGGAACCTCCCAGCTGTGGGTCCAGGAGCAGCTGAAGGCCGGCATTGACGTGATTCTTGAAATCGATTGGCAGGGCGCATCCCAGGTCAAGCATCTACTCCCGGCCACCCGCTCCATCTTTATCTTTCCACCCTCAAGGGACACGCTGTTACAGCGGCTAACCGGGCGCGGCCAGGACGACCCCGAAATTATTGCGGGTCGCATGAGCAAAGCGGTGGAAGAAATGTCCCATTATGTGGCGGCAGACTACCTGCTGGTTAATGACGACTTTGCCGTTGCACTGGCTGAGCTGGCCTCCATCGTGCACTGCCATCGGCTGCGAACAGCACGCCAGAGCGTCATACTCGAACCGCTGATCACTGATCTGCTGAACTAGGCCTGCATTATTCACAGTCAGCTAGATAGCATAACAACTGGACTCCCATGGGCCTGATTAGGGTATAATTACCGGTTCTTCCGGGCAGCTGGTCTGTCTGGGCACGGGACGCTGTCAGCAAGCTGCAGTGCTCCACTGTTTTATCCGATGCGCCATCGACTCTTTAGGGCCGGAATGGTCATCCAGTATGGGAAACAATGAAACATGGCACGTGTAACTGTTGAAGATTGTCTGGACAACGTCGCAAACCGCTTCGAACTGGTGATGGTTGCCAGCAAACGAGCCCGCCAGATGGCAACCGGTGGCAAAGAACCCCTGGTCCAGGAAGAGTCTGACAAGCCTACCGTAATCGCCCTGCGTGAAATCGCAGAAGGTCTGGTCAGCCCGGACATCCTGACTCGCGAAGATGAGATTGAGGCAGAGGAAGAACTGGCCGAAGTCATGGAGGCGCACGAGGCGCTCTGATCATCCGGGCGTCTCTGCGTATCTACTTCCCGCCATGCAGACCATAGACGCCCTCGACTCTACCCTACGCAGCTATCTGAACCCGGAGCAATCCAACCAGGTTCGTCGCGCTTACTTTTTTGCTGAACAGGCTCACTATGGCCAATTGCGCCGCAGTGGAGAGCCCTACGTCACACACCCGCTGGCCGTGGCTGGCATCCTTGCCGACATGCACATGGACCATCAGAGCCTGATGGCTGCGATGCTGCATGATGTGATCGAAGACACTGGCATCGATAAATCGGCCATAGGCGGACAGTTTGGCGCCACCGTGGCCGAACTGGTCGACGGAGTGAGCAAGCTGACACAGATGGAGTTCGGCTCGCTGGAAGAAAAGCAGGCCGAAAACTTCCAGAAGATGGCATTGGCCATGGCTCGCGATATCCGCGTGATACTGGTGAAGCTCGCTGACCGTCTGCACAACATGCGCACCCTGGGCGTTCTGCGTGCAGAGAAGGCCAGACGCATCGCTCGCGAAACACTTGATATCTATGCGCCTATCGCCATGCGGCTGGGCATGAATACAGTTCGCATGGAATTTGAAGACCTCGGTTTCAGCGCCTTATACCCGATGCGCGCTCGCAGAATAGATGCTGCGCGCCGCGCCGCGCGAGGCAACCGCAAGGAACTGGTCGACAAGATAAGGCACCAGATCGAAACCACGCTGGATCAGGAAGGTCACGATGTTGAGGTGATCGGCCGCGAGAAGCACCTGTACAGCATCTACAAGAAAATGAAGTCCAAGCGGAAGTCCTTTTCCGAAATCATGGATCTCTATGCATTTCGAATAATCGTTGATTCAGTGGATACCTGCTATCGCGTGCTGGGTTGTATCCACAGCTTGTACAAACCGGTGCCTGGTGAATTCAAGGATTACATTGCGATTCCCAAGGCCAACGGCTACCAGTCTCTGCACACCGTACTCATGGGCATGCACGGCGTACCAATAGAAATCCAGATCCGCACTCGGGAAATGGAAGAAATGGCAAATAACGGTATTGCCGCACACTGGCTCTATAAATCAGACAGCCAGACGGCCAACGGTAGCCATGCAAGGGCGAGAGAATGGGTTCAGGGCCTGCTGGAGATGCAACAACGCGCAGGGAACTCGCTGGAGTTCATTGAGAGCGTCAAGATCGATCTGTTCCCGGATGAGATTTACATGTTTACACCCAAGGGTCGCATTCTGGAGTTGCCGCGCGGCGCTACCGCTGTGGATTTTGCGTACGCTGTACACACCGACGTGGGCAATAGCTGCGTAGCCTGCAGGATCAACCGACGCCTGGCGCCGCTGTCGGAGCCGCTGCAAAGTGGGCAAACTGTTGAGATCCTCACAGCACCGGGAGCACGACCCAATCCGTCCTGGTTCAACTACGCAATCACCGCCAAGGCGCGAACCAACATCCGCCACTTCCTGAAACACCAAACGCGCGAGGATTCAATCACTTTGGGGCGCCGCCTGCTCGATAAGAGTCTGATGGCGCTAGGTAGTAATCTCAGTGAGTTGCCGCAACAGAAGCTGGCTGACTACCTGCAGCAACACAGCTACGCCGAGCTGGATGACCTGCTGGAAGACGTGGCTCGCGGCAACAGGCTACCCAACATCACCAGTCAGCAATTACTGGAGAAAGTTGATCCCGAACACGATGCGAATGGGACCGGCAGCGGCCAGCCCGTTGCGATTCGAGGTACGGAAGGCTTTATGGTGAGCTACGCCAAATGCTGCCATCCCATTCCCGGCGATCCGATACAGGGCTACCTGAGTTCCGAAAAAGGTGTCGTTGTGCACCGCGACAGATGCAAGAATCTGGGGGATATCAGCGATAACCCGGAGCGCCTGGTCGCGTTGCGCTGGGATGATCAGGTCGAGGGCGAATACAGTGCTGAGCTGCGCATCGAGGTGGAAAACCGCCGGGGAATGATTGCGGTTATCGCCACGCGCATCCACAGTATGGGCGTGAACATCGAAAAGATTTCAACCAAGGACAAAGACTACCAGTTCACCTATGTTGATCTGGAAATGCTGGTAGAGAATCGCAAGCATCTCGCCCATATCATGCGCAGGCTACGTTCCATTGAGTCGGTACGACGCGTTGTGCGCGTGAGCAATTAACAAGCCATAGCCAGGAGACAAAACGTGAGCAACCGCGCCGTTATTTCGACACCCGATGCCCCTGCGGCAATTGGTCCCTACTCCCAGGCCGTCAAGGCTGGCAATACAGTGTGGCTGTCCGGACAGATTCCACTGGTTCCGGAAACGATGGAGATCGTGGAGGGCGGTATCGTCGAGCAGGCACATCAAGTGTTTACTAATCTGGCTGCCGTTGCGGCAGCAGCGGGAGGCGATCTCAATAACGCGGTAAAGCTCAACATCTCGCTTACCGATCTGGGTGACTTCAATCAGGTCAACGAGATCATGACAGGGTTTCTATCGCAGCCCTACCCGGCCAGAGCCTGTGTGCAGGTCGCCGCCCTGCCTCGCGGTGTCGCTATCGAGGTAGAGGCTATCCTAGTCCTCTAGGTCTGGCGGTCTGCCAATACCTGAGCATAGCCAGCCCGGTAGTCCGCAAATTCAAATTCAAACCCGGTGGAAAGCAGCGCACCATTTCGACAACGCTTGTGGCCGGCGCTCATACGCTTGGCGGTAAAACGCAGCGAGTCCTGAGCCAGCCCCATCTGCATGGCCAGCCAATGTTCTACCTCGTACTGGGGTGCTGGCAGGCTATCCACGCCGTTATAACTGCGTGCCAGTTCAACACCCGCGTCTGCCAGACGCAGGCAATGCACGATCGCTCGAGCAGCATCAATACGATGAATACGATTGCTGTAGCTTACTGGCGTGTCAGAGCACAGCTCACCGGTTGCGATTCGTTGCAGCAGGCGCCCCTGGGGGTTGCCGTAGATACCACCGAAGCGCAGTCGTACGCTGGGGAAGCTTGCTTCATCCAGCAGAGATTCTGCTCTGACAATGGCCTCTCCGCCGGGGTCGTCTTGCGTGAGTGCGCTGTTTTCATCTACCCAACCGCCCTCGCGCTCAGCATAGACACGCGTGCTGGATACAAACACGAGCTGGCGTACTGCGCAGGCCTCCAATGCCCGCAATAGCAATTGCGTGCTCTCGACAAACCCCCGCTCATATCCCTGTACATCTCGCTGCGTGGGTGTAAAGCTGGTTACGACATAGTCCGGGTTAATATCGGCAACAAAGTCCAGATCACCCGCACGGGTATAATCAGCGGCATAAGCTCGGAAACCTTCAGGCAGGCGGGCGGGGTTGCGCCGTACGGCTGCCACATGAGCGTTCTGCGCCAGCAGCGATTGGCCCGCTCGCGCTCCAAGGTCGCCACAGCCAACAAACAGAACGGTTTTGCCCTTCATCAAACACTCCCTTAATGGTTACACTGATTACCGCCTGCACTGTAGCCCAGAACCGCTCTTGCAGGTAATAACTGCGTCACTATTCCCTCGGGTCACAACACCATGTTGCGCAAGCAAGCAATCACATCGCTAAAGGGCGTAGGGCCGAAGCTGGCGGAGAAGCTTCGGGACTATGGCATCGTGGAGGTTGATGACCTCCTGTTTCACTTGCCTTTACGCTATCAAGACAGAACGCGCATCACACCAATCGGCGCGATGATCGAGGGTGTCGAGGCCGTAATCGAGGGGGAAGTGCGAGTAGCCGATATCACCTTCGGCCGACGCCGCAGTCTGGTCGCTCGAGTTCAGGACGGCACGGGAAGCGTCACGTTGCGTTTCTTTCACTTCAACGCTGCACAAAAAAACCGGCTGCGGCCCGGCACGCGATTGCGCTGTTTTGGCCAGGCCAGGCGGGGAGCCAGTGGGTTGGAGATCTACCATCCGGAGTATCAGGAAATTGAATCTTCGGGTCTCGAGGTAGATGAAACGCTAACGCCTATTTACCCCACTACCGAAGGCATTGGTCAAAAGCAGTGGCGCAAACTGTGCCTGCAGGTCATCACGCATTTGCGCGAGCAGGCGCCAACGGACCTGCTACCACGCGATGCACAACTCGACTACTCACTGGCAGACGCCTTGATCTACCTGCATGCACCACCGCCGGATGCCTCCCTCGAGCAGCTGCGAGATGGGACACATCCCGCCCAGCTTCGACTGGCGTTGGAGGAGCTGATTGCACACAACCTGTCGCTACGTGCCCTGCGTGATCGGCAACAGGCCGTTGCCGCTCCCGCTTTACCCGAGCAAACGGCGGTGCAGGAGCATTTTCTCGACCAACTTCCATTTGAGCCCACCAGAGCCCAGCAACGCGTAGCTGCTGAGATCAGCAAAGATCTCTCCAATCCGATACCCATGCTAAGGCTGGTGCAGGGCGATGTTGGCTCCGGGAAAACCCTGGTAGCGGCAGTCGCCGCATTACAGGCCATCAGCAATGGTTATCAGGTTGCAATCATGGCGCCCACTGAACTATTGGCCGAACAGCACCTGATCAACTTTACTGCATGGTTTGAGAGCTACCCGTTCGAAATCACCTGGCTGAGCGGTCGTATCAAAGGGAAGAAGCGCGAGGCAGCACTTGGCACGCTGGCAGATGGAAGCGCTGCGTTGGTGATAGGGACGCATGCCTTGTTTCAGGATGATGTGATGTTTGCCAAGCTGGGGCTGGTGATTGTCGATGAGCAGCATCGCTTCGGTGTTCACCAGCGCCTGGCCCTGACCGGCAGGGGTCAACAGACCACAAGGCCACACCAACTGGTAATGACAGCAACACCTATCCCCAGAACACTTTCAATGGTCGCCTATGCCGATCTGGACTGTTCCGTCATTGATGAGCTGCCCCCCGGACGGCAACCGGTCGAAACATTGCTTGTAGACAACGCACGCCGGGATCAGATTGTAGAGCGCGTGGCCAACGCGTGTCGTAGTGGCCGTCAGGCGTACTGGGTTTGTACCTTGATTGAAGAGAGTGAATCGCTGCAAGCACAAGCCGCCGAGGCAACAGAGCAGGAACTTAGATCTCAGCTTAGCGGTGTTGAGATCGGCCTGGTACATGGCCGGCAGAAGCCCGCCGACAAAGCCGCCATGATGGCTGCCTTCAAGGCCGGTGAGGTCGATCTGCTGGTGGCAACCACGGTGATCGAGGTTGGGGTTGACGTACCCAATGCCAGCCTCATGATCATTGAGAACCCGGAGCGCCTGGGCCTGGCCCAGTTACACCAGCTAAGAGGCAGGGTTGGGCGAGGCTCAACGGCCAGTCATTGTGTGCTGCTCTACCAAACGCCGCTTGGTATGAACAGTAAGGCACGCTTACAAGCAATGCGCACCAGCTCCGACGGCTTTTTCATCGCGGAGAAAGATCTGGAGTTGCGAGGCCCCGGCGAAGTGCTGGGTACCCGACAAACCGGGCTCATGGAATTTCGGATTGCGCGCTTGCCGGAGCATGAGCACCTGCTCGAACAGGTTCAGACGCTGGCAGAGCAATTGCGGCAGCAACACCCCGAGCTGGCGCAGGCGCTGATTCAGCGCTGGACCGGCGACCGACAGGCATACGCGCAGGTATAGATAGACTAGCCGAGTATGCCCGGCAGCTGTTTCTGCAGTGCCATTTTGGCCTTGGTGGCATCACCGGTAAGCGCAAATCCCAGCAACGCACCACCGGCATCGCGGAATTCGCCCTTCACATTGTTACCGTCTGCCTCGATATGCCATTGTCCCTGGGCATCAGGTGCCGGAGGCGCCACACACACAGGGCAGGCTGGTGTCTTGATCGTGACAGGCATTGCGGGGTAGACCACTTCCGTGGGCTCTCCCGCTAACGTCTTGCCCAGTGCTTTGGCAGCAGCCATCAATGGAGCCACATACACCAGTACGTGTCCCGCTACCTCGGCACAATCCCCCAGCGCATACACATTGGGCGCGCTGGTCTCGAGCAAGCGATTCGTAACAACCCCGCGGTTGGTTTCGATGCCAGAAGCTTGGGCTAGTTCGATGCGCGGGCGCACACCCACGGCGGACACTACCAGATCGGCGTTGATCGACTCGCCATTGCTGAGGCTCACCGACACCCCCTCTCCGGCTGCGTTCACAGCAGTCACCAACGGACCAAAATGGAAGCGTGCTCCTTTGGCCTCCAGGGCAGATTGCACTGCCCTGCCTGCGGGCTCCGGTAAAAGGGTGGGCAGGCAGTAGCCCAGCGGATCGACCGCCTCTACGCTAAAACCGCCGTTGATAAGGTCGTTGGTAAACTCACATCCAATCAAGCCACCGCCGATAATGCACACTTTCTCGACCTTATTTTTGCGCATCGCGGTCTGGAAATCGTCATAATCAAGCAAGTCATTCACTGAATACACTTTCTCCAGCGCGTCACCGGCGATGGGAGGGTTTATCACGCTGGCGCCCAGCGCGAGAATCAGTTTGCTGTAATGAACCACGGTTTGCGAATCACCCACCTTAATGAACTGCGCGGCGGTATCAATCTCGTTGACCTTAGTCATGGTCCAGACACTGGCCTTGAGCTGCTTGCCCATAGTGCCCGCATCGAGCTGGGCCAAATCATTGGTGGAGAGGCTCTTCGTATAGCCGGTCGATAGCATGGGCTTTGAGTAAGAGCGGCCATCGTCAGAGGTAATCATGATGAGGGGTGTCTCGCTATCGTGCTTGCGAAACTCTCTGGCCAGACCATAGCCCGCCAGCCCCGTGCCAAGGATAATCACTGGCGGATGAACCTTATCGACCACAGGCTCCTCATGATGAGGTGTTTGCTGCACTTCCTCTTCTTCGAGCAGTTCGAAATCTTCCTTTCCCACACCGCAATCGGGACACAGCCAATCAGCTGGAACATCCTCCCAGCGGGTTCCCGGAGCAATGCCATCGTCGGGCCAGCCCTGTTTTTCGTCGTAGATCAGGCCGCAAACAATACATTCCCACTTTCTCATTCTGTTCCTCGCTGCAGTGTCTTCCAATGCCAGACGGCCGGGTTGGGGGACGAATAACTATAGGGTTGTGTGAAAAATGTGCAAGCGCTTTAAGCGTCATAAACCCGGTCATATATGGCAAGCTCCACTGCTTGCATCCTTTCTTACATTGCCGCATCCTCGCGCTTCCCAGGCACTTCCGATACTGCGGGCAGACGTATTATTTCCTCACCAATCAAACGCGATCCACAATGGGTTCCTGCCAGTCGATGTACCCGCGCGCAACTACCGGCGGTGGTACGCCCATGGTTGCTCGATGATGCCTCACTCACGGCGCGACTGATTGACCTTAACCAGGGCCGATTCTCGGTGGAGCGCCTGTCCCATGCGTGGACAACCCCGCTGCCCAGCGAACGCAGGATGCTCAATATTGCGCAACGCCAGCGCGCACTCGTGCGCGAGGTTGTGCTCCGGCTTGACACCCACGATGTAGTATTTGCGCGTAGCGTATTTCCCTGCTCCAGCCTCACCGGCTCCCTTCTGCACCTGCGCAGATTGCACAATAAGTCATTGGGGGCGTATCTGTTCAGCCAGAGCGGCATCCAGCGCAGCCCGTTTGAGATCTGCCTGCTCGAAGGCCATCATGAATACTTACCTGACCGCATGAGACAGGAACAACCGGCATGGGC
Source organism: uncultured Halieaceae bacterium (assembly GCA_938045215.1). Classification (GTDB taxonomy): domain Bacteria; phylum Pseudomonadota; class Gammaproteobacteria; order Pseudomonadales; family Halieaceae; genus CALINF01. The sequence goes on from CALINF010000158.1 coordinate 10,300, forward strand.
GAGGCGCTCCCGGTTCGAATTGAATGGAAAGTCACTGCTGGTCAGCGAGGTATTCCTGCAGGCTTTCAACCCCTGGCCCGACACCCTGAGCGTCCATCGCTCCCAACGCGGTAAAGTTCGCGCTGCAATGCTGCGCGCAAATCAGTAAGCTGCAAGTTGCCGTTTTCCTGAGTCAGGTGCAATGACCTCTTCCAAGTTTCAAGCCACGCTGCAGCTGATGCGCATAGACCGGCCCATCGGCACATTATTGCTGTTGTGGCCCACCCTGTGGGCACTCTGGCTTGCCAGTCAAGGGCAACCGTCGCTGCAATTGCTGTTGATATTCACCGCGGGCACATTCCTGATGCGCTCAGCCGGCTGCATCATCAATGATCTAGCCGATCGCAGGGTTGATGGCGCTGTTGCACGCACGGCCAATCGACCACTGGTTGTGGGTGTCATCACCGGCCGGGAAGCTCTTTTGGTGTTTCTGATACTGTCAGTGGCTGCATTTGCGCTGGTGTTGCTGACCAATCTGCTGACCATACAGCTGAGCGTCGTTGGCATGGTGCTCGCGGTTGCCTACCCCTTCATGAAACGCTTCACGCACCTGCCACAGCTGGTTTTGGGACTGGCATTTTCATGGGGTATTCCCATGGCGTTCGCAGCAACGCTGAACACACTGCCAGCCGCAGTATGGTCACTGGTGCTGGCAAACCTGCTGTGGACGGTGGTGTACGACACCAAATATGCCATGGTGGACCGGGACGATGATCTACTGGTCGGCATAAAGTCCACGGCGATCCTGTTTGGTAACGCCGACCGCATGATCATCGCCGCTCTGCAGGTGGCGTGCCTCGCTACCCTGGTCTGGTCTGGCCTGCTATTTCACCTGCAGTGGCCCTATTATCTGAGCCTGGTTGTTGTAGCCATGCTGTTCGGCTATCACTTGTACCTGATTCGGAGCCAGGACCCGACGGCCTGCTTCAAGGCCTTCAAGCACAATAATTGGGTGGGAATGACTATTTTCCTGGGTATTGCCGCCAGTTACGCCATTGCCTAGAGTTGCCACGCCCGTGATTGAGACACCAGACGATATTCAGCTCGAACTGCTTACCAGTATGCAGGACATCGAGCCCACGGCCTGGGATAACGTTACCCCTACCGACTACCCTTTTATCCGTCATCACTTCCTGCTGGGCCTTGAAACCACGGGGTGTACGACGGCTGAAAGCGGTTGGCAGCCCTGTCACGCAGTATTGCGAGAGCATGGGGAGATCATTGCAGTAATGCCCATGTATCTTAAGTCACACTCCTACGGCGAGTATGTCTTTGATTGGTCCTGGGCCGATGCCTGGCAACGCAGTGGCCTGCAGTACTATCCAAAACTGGTAACGGCTATCCCTTTTACTCCCTGCACCGGACCGCGCATAGCCGTCGCCGCTGGGAGCGATGTCACTCAAACCATAAGAGCGCTAGTTGCCAATGTAGAGGCCTTTGCCACACAGAAAGGCATTTCATCCTGGCACTGCCTGTTCCCGGATGAAACGCTTTCGCAGGAGTTGCTAACGCTGGGGTGTCATCAACGTCTGGCGACGCAGTTTCACTGGTTCAATCAGGGCTTTGAAAACTTCGATGCGTTTCTTGCCACCTTCACCAGCCGCAAGCGTAAAGCCCTACGTCGTGAGCGTCGCCGCGTTGAAGAGCAGGGACTAATGCTACAAACCCTGGTGGGCGCAGAAATTACCGAGGCACATTGGCAGCAGTTTTACCGGTTCTACCAGTTTACCTACGCCAAACGCAGCGGCCATGGCGGCTATCTGACTCGTGACTTCTTCCTGAAGACTGCAGCCGGCATGGGTGAGCAAGTTGTTATGGTTGTGGCATCCGATGCAGACGACGCTGTCGCAGCGGCACTGTATTTTCGCTCTGGCGATACACTGTATGGCAGATACTGGGGTTGCGAGAGGGAGTACGACTGCCTGCACTTTGAAACCTGCTACTACCAGGGCATTGAATACTGCATCGCCAATGGTCTGCAACGCTTTGACCCCGGCGCACAAGGCGAGCACAAAATACAGCGTGGATTTACGCCTATATCCACCTATTCCAATCACTGGATTGCACACAGCGGGTTATCTGAAGCCGTCGCCCACTTTACACAGGAAGAGGCTCCCCATAGCGACGCCTACAAACAAAGTGCGAGTGAGCTACTGCCGTTTAGAAAAGAGCCCGACTCAGACTAGGCGTTGCCACAACAGGAGCCGATTGTTGGCTGGCATAGCCCTGTCTTCAACCAGTGCGTAGCCGGCAGACCGGGCAAGCGCATCAACCTGCTCAAAGTCCCTTATAGCGCTGCGCGCGTCCCGCGCTCGCAGCCAGTCATCGAATGAGGCATTACTCTCGCTGGTATAACGACCCTCATAGTTGAACGGTCCGTACACCAGTAAAAGCGTGCCCACCTCGCTCGCTTCGCCCAGGTAAGTAAACAGCGACTGCACCGCCTCGAACGGCATGATATGCAGCGTGTTGGCGGTGAATACTGCCTGCGGAATCGCCAGCGGCCAGGGGTGCTGGCACACATCGAGAGATATGGCCGACCGTAAATTATTACCGCCATACTCCTGCAGTCGCGGCTGCAGGACGTTTCGGTTCTCATCAAGCTCTGTGGGTTGCCAGAGCAGGCCCGGAAGATTTTCTGCGAAATAGCAGGCATGCTGGCCGGTGCCGCTACCTATCTCCAGCACCTCATCCACAGCCAACAGGCGCGGTGCTATCGCCTCCAGAATGGCCGCCTTATTGTTCTCACAAGCCTGTGAGAAAGGTAAGTTGTCCACAGTCTGAGTTCAGGCTGGTGCCGAATCGCGGGTAAAGACCCACTCTTTTGCGCTCGAGTCTGCCTTGCTATAGCGATAACCGGCGGTCTTGAAGCGCTGAAGGCCTGCGACATCCGTTAAGCCCTCTTCGACAATGTAACGCGCCATCTGGCCACGCGCTTTTTTGGCAAAGAAACTTATGATCTTGTATTTCCCGTTTTTCAGATCCTTGAACACAGGGGTGATGACATCGGCATCGAGCGCGGTGGCATGTACTGAGCGGAAATACTCATTCGATGCCAGATTCACCAGCACGTTCGAACGACTTTTCTTCAACTGCGCGTTCAGGGCTGTCGTAATGTCATCTCCCCAGAATTCATAGAGATTTTTCCCGCCCTCATTCTCAAATTTGAGCCCCATTTCCAGCCGATAGGGCTGCATCAAATCCAGTGGACGCAACAGACCATAAAGCCCGGACAGAATGCGCAAATGCTGTTGCGCAAAACGCAGCTGCTCATCCGTCAGGGTGTCAGCCTCCAGACCCGTGTAAACGTCGCCCTTGAAGGCCAGAATAGCCTGCTTGGCGTTGTCGAGAGTAAAGGGTTGGCCCCAGTTCATAAACCGCGCGTGATTGAGCTCCGCTATCTTCTGACTCACTCCCATCAGCTTGCGTATATCATCGGGAGACAACTCCCTGACGTCGTCCACCAACCTGGCCGTCTTGTCCAGGTATTGGGGTTGCGTCGTTCGACGCGTGGTAGGGGGTGTCTCATAGTCCAGCGTTTTGGCTGGGGATATCACTGTTAACATAAGAAAGTGTCCATCTGTATGGCGGTGGCAGACAAAATTTTCAACGCTGCAAACCGCTATGATACTCTGCCCCCAGCCCATCTATAAAGAAGTTACGCTAATGTCTGTGCTGCATTCGGTGGTTCGGCTGATTGATGCATTCACTCACCACCTGGGACGTACTCTGGCATGGCTTTGCCTGGGTATGGCTTTACTCACTACCTTCGTCGTCGTTTTACGCTACGGCGTCAATATCGGTTCTATCATGGCCCAGGAAGCGGTCACGTATATGCATGGCTGTGTGTTCATGTTGGGTGCAGCGTACGCACTGAAAACCGGCGCACACGTAAGAGTAGACATCTTCTATCGCGGCTTCTCCGAGCGAACACGCGCATGGGTTAATGCCCTGGGGGGCATCGTGTTTCTGCTGCCGCTATGTGCATTTATCGCCGGTATGAGCTGGAATTATGTCAGTGAATCCTGGCTAATCCGCGAGTCGTCCCCGGAGCCCGGCGGTATCCCCGCTGTCTTCCTGCTGAAAACCCTGCTGCCGGCAATGGCCATCAACCTGATGCTGCAGGGGATCGCAGAAACACTGCGCAGCGCGCTGGTGTTGATTGAAGGAGACAACCACTAATGGAGGGAACCGTCGCCCTGTGGATGTTTGCCGCGGTCTGCCTGCTGTTGATGTTTGGCTACCCCGTGGCCTTTACACTCGCCGGTACAGCACTGGCGTTCGCAGCGGGCGGCATTCTGCTGGGACACTTCGACCCCGCCTTTCTGGCCGCATTGCCCGGACGGCTATTTGGCACAATCAGCAACGGGACACTGATTGCTGTACCACTTTTTATCCTTATGGGTATCATTTTGGAAAAGTCCCGGGTTGCTGAAGAGCTGCTGGAAAGTATGTCGCAGGTGTTTGGCCGCCTGCGCGGCGGTCTGGGGGTCTCTGTGGTGATCGTGGGTATGCTGCTCGCCGCAAGTACCGGTATTGTCGGCGCCACGGTAGTGACAATGGGGCTCTTGTCTCTGCCCAGCATGCTGCGCAATGGCTACAGTCCATCATTAGCCACGGGCACTATCTGTGCTACTGGCACGCTGGGCCAGATCATCCCTCCCTCAATTGCGCTGGTCCTACTGGGCGACATTCTCTCCAACGCCTATCAGCAGGCCCAGCTCAGCCTGAATATTTTTAACCCGAAAACAATCTCCGTCGGCGACCTGTTTATCGGCGCTCTGATTCCCGGGCTCGTACTGGTAGTTCTCTACATCGGATATATCCTGGCTGTTGCCTGGCTGCGCCCCGCGTCAGCTCCACCTGCAGAAACCGAGCCGGTAAACCTGCACAAGTTGCTATCGGGGTTAGTCCCTCCCCTGCTACTGATTTTTATTGTTCTTGGCTCTATTCTGGCCGGAGCCGCCACACCAACAGAGGCCGCTGGCGTGGGCGCTGTTGGCGCGCTCATTCTGGCCTACGCCAAGCGCGAGATGGACTTCGCACGGCTTAAGGCTGTTGTCATCAACACGCTGGAAGTCACCTGCATGGTCTTCATGATCTTAATCGGTGCCGCCGTGTTTTCACTGGTTTTTCGAGGCTTCGGTGGCGAGGAGCTCATCCAGTCCTACTTCCTGGACATGCCCGGCGGCGTGATGGGAGCCACTCTGGTTGTAATGCTGGTTATCTTCCTGCTCGGCTTCATTCTCGATTTCATCGAGATTACATTCGTCGTAGTGCCGATTGTAGGTCCCATACTGCTGGCGATGGGGTTGGACCCCATATGGCTTGGCATCATGATTGCGCTCAACTTGCAGACCTCTTTCCTCACTCCTCCCTTTGGTTTCGCCCTGTTCTACCTGCGCGGTGTTGCGCCCGACTCGCTGCCAACCAGCGCTATCTACAGGGGTGTCATTCCTTTTATAATGATTCAGCTGACCGTCCTGGTGGCCTTATGGTTCTGGCCATCAATGGCAACCTGGTTGCCCGGGGTCGTAAATCAATAAGCGCTATCGCGCCTCACAAGACCGAGTAGACATTCACTCATGAACGATATCGATTCTGCACCCATCCCCCAGGGCGATCTCGCACTGCAGACTGTCGCAATGCCCAAAGACACCAACGCCAGCGGCGATATTTTCGGTGGCTGGTTGTTGTCACAGATGGATATGGCCGGCGCTATCACCGCTGGTGAAGTAGCCGGTGGCAGAGTTGCAACGGTCGCGATCGAGGGCATGGCTCTTCTGACGCCTGTGCACGTCGGCGCGGTGGTGACCTGCTATTGCGATGTGCTGGAGGTAGGACGCAGCTCCGTTCGTATCGTTGTGGAGGTGTGGATCAACTCAAAGCACGACGGCGAACCCATCAAGGTAACTGAGGGTGAATTTGTCTTTGTAGCTATTGATGAAAATGGTCGTACGCGGGCTATTACTCAGTAACAGTCATATCGCTGTTCTCAATAACAACATCACGCGCATTGATATAAGCCTGCTCCGAGATATGATGATAGGCCCTCACGTTGTCGTAAAAACTTTTGTATGACGCATACACCTTTGCTGCCATAGGGTCACCATCAATCAGCTGCTGCATGACCACCTGTGATCCATCGTACAACGCCTGTAAAACATCATCGGGCAAACGCCGCAGCTGTACGCCATGATTTTCAACCAGGTCTTTTAGCGCCGCATTGTTGCGCGCTGTGAATTCATCCAGCATGTCCTGATTGGCAGAGCGCGCTGCATAACGTACGATCGCCTGCAGCTCTTGGGGCAGTGCTGCCAGGGAGTCTTTATTGACTATAAACTCCAACATGGCGCCAGGCTCATGCCAGCCCGGGTAATAGTAATATTTTGCGACCTGATGCAGGCCAAGAGCCAGGTCATTGTAGGGTCCGACCCACTCAACAGCATCGATTACCCCGGTCTGCAAAGACGTATAGATTTCACCGCCGGGAATACGTACCGACGTGCCGCCCACGGTGGCGAATACCTCTCCCGCTAATCCGGGAATGCGCATCTTAAGGCCCTGAAGATCATCGAGTGAGTTGATCTCCCGGTTGAACCAGCCTGCCATCTGCACACCGGAGCTGCCGCCAGACAGCGGTACAACGTTGGAGGGGGCATACGCTTCGGCCCAGAGTTCAAGGCCACCGCCATAGTGAAACCAGGCATTCATCTCCTGCGCTGTCATGCCAAAGGGTATTGCGGTGAAGAAAACAGACGCCGGAATTTTACCTTTCCAATAGTAAGACGCGCCGTGACCCGCATCGGCTACACCCTGAGAAACGGCGTCAAACACTTCAAATGCAGGAACGATTTCGCCAGCGCCATACACCCGAGCCGTCATCCTGCCGCCGCTCATTTCATTGATATACCGGGCAAAATTCTCGGGGCCACTACCCAGGCCGGGAAGATTTTTAGGCCAGGTCGTCACAATTTTCCATTCGAAACGCTGCTGGTTTGTTGCAGCAGCTGTTTCTGAGCTTTGCCCGCTGATGTGCTGCCCGGCCTTATCGGCCGCCCACAGCCCAATCACAGTAACAAGTGCGGCCACCAGAGTTAGAATAATCAGCGGCGTCCAGCGAGATCCGGCGGCATTGCTACTCATCTGTGACTGTCCTGTCATATGCTAGAGCAACTGCAGATTGGCGTACTGCACCACCAGCCACTTGCTGCCTTCGCTGTCAAAGTTAACTTCTATGCGCGCGTTTGCGCCACGGCCTTCGAAGTTTAGCACGACACCCTCACCAAAAATCTGATGGTATACCGCCTGGCCCAGACTGAGACCCGTATCAGGCACTTCAGCCTGTGACAGCGCACTGACCGGACGCATCACGGTGTTGTGCAGGCGTACTTCCTGCAATAAATCTGCGGGTATCTCGCGAATAAAGCGAGAGGGCGTGTTGTAGTTTTCATTGCCGTGGAGGCGTCGCGACTCCGCATAGGTTATAACCAACCGCTGCATGGCGCGGGTAATCCCCACATAGCACAAGCGGCGCTCTTCCTCGAGGCGGCCCGGCTCTTCCAACGACATACGATGCGGAAACAGGTTCTCTTCCATACCCGCGAGAAACACCAGGGGGAACTCGAGACCCTTGGCCGAGTGCAGGGTCATCAGTTGGATGCTGTCTTCGTGAGCATCCGCCTGGGCGTCGCCTGCATCGAGCGCTGCGTTGTCGAGGAACTGTTGCAGTGGCGACAATTCCGGGTCTTCCGCAACAAATTGCTTGCCGGCGTTGATCAGCTCATCGAGGTTTTCCAGTCTCGCCTGGCCTTTCTCGCCTTTCTCTTTCTCATACAGATCTACCAGGTGAGAGGCGTGATTTACATGTTCTATCAGTTCATGCAGAGGCAATTCATCGGTTCCGGAATCCAGCTCATTGATCAGAATACGAAAACCATCCAGTGCCGTCAGAGCTCGCGCAGGCAGGAGCTTCTCATCTATGACTGCCGCGATCGCCTGCCAGAGCGGAATAGAGCGCTCGCGCGCGGCAGTACGCACCGTATCGAGCGTTTTGCTACCGATACCACGGGGCGGGGTGTTAATGACACGCTCAACCGCCGCGTCATCACCCCGGTTGAGTAACAGGCGCAAATAGGCCAGCGCGTTGCGAATCTCGAGGCGTTCATAGAAGCGTTGACCCCCGTAGATCCGATAGGGAATACCGGTTCGAATAAGCGCTTCTTCCAACACCCGGGACTGGGCATT
>CALINF010000159.1 GCA_938045215.1 uncultured Halieaceae bacterium
GTAAGCGAGGTGCTCGATCAGGCGACAGGCTGATTTTGACCAAGCCATTGGGTACCGGAGTGCTGTTTGCTGCCAATATGTTGCACAAGGCAGATGGCCGTGACGTAATCACCGCAATGAATGCGATGCTGCTGAGCAACCAGGGAGCCGCAGAGGTTGCGATTGCATGCGGAGCAAGCGCATTGACGGATGTCACCGGCTTTGGCCTGGCGGGTCATCTCGCTGAGATGCTACACGCAGACCAGCAGGCAGAACTGCGCCTGACAGATCTGCCACTATTGCCTGGTGCAGCTGATGCACTTGCCCAAGGCATCACCAGCACACTGCACGAATCCAATGTTACGGCGTTTGCTGAAAGGGTCGCGCTCGATACCGGTGTAGACGCCACAGAGGCGGATATATTGTTTGATCCCCAAACCAGTGGTGGTCTGCTTATGGCAGTTGCCCCGGAGCAAGTGGATACAGCGCTGCAACAGCTTAAGGCGCGAGGCTGCGCTGACGCGATCGAGATAGGCAGCGTAGGCTGCCCGGGTGAAGCCGACGCGTTACCCGGGCACGCCATTGTCGTGCGTAACCGGGCCTCAGCGTAAGTGTGGTGCGGCGGCCCGGTTAGTTAGGGCTGGCGGCAATGTGGTGTTGAATAATTTTCAGCGCCTGCCCATCACGCAGGTGCTCTGCGCCGCGGATAATCACCGGATCACCCGCGTTGATACGAGCCTCAATCGCAATATTGCTGCCCCGACCAGGACCCGCTATCACAGGCACTTTCACCGCAGTCGTATCGCCTGACACGGTATAGATGAATGTTTCGTTGTCGCGCAACACCAGTGCGTCACGCGGCACTGTAAGCATGGATTTCGGTTGGCTGTCGGGGATCTCCACTGTTACCGCCTCACCAATGAGCCATTCGCCGCCCGGTACACTCAGACGCAGTTCCAGCATGCGCGAAGTGGGATCGCCTACGGGTACGATTCCCCTGATCGGGACCAGCGTCTGACGATCGCCGGCCTCGATTTGTACGTCCACTCCAACGCCGTTGTAGTGCGCTACTCGCAGGGGTGCATTAACCGAGATCTCCAGCGCATCGGTATCGACCAGGCGTATCAGCGCGGTTCCTGCTGAGGTGTATTCGCCCAGCACCATCGTGCGACTGGCAACCACGCCGGCAAAGGGCGCGGTCACTTTGCTGCGTTCCAGATCGTATTCCGTGCGATCACGGTCAACCTCGGCGATGCGCTTTTCCTGGCGCAGCATCTCAAGCCGCGACTCAACTTCATCCAGCTCTGACTGCGCCATGTTGTTCTGTGCGGCCAGTTTCTGCAGCCGCTGGATCAGTCGGTCGTTATACTCGATATCTGCGTCGATCCGAGCAATCTCTGCCTGGTTATTGCGCAAGCGCAGTTGAAACAGGTGATCATCGATGATCGCTACGGGTTCGCCGGCCTCTATGTAGTCTCCAACTTCCGCAACCCACGTGAGCCGACCGGCAACCTCCGATGCGATTTGTGCATCACGCGTACTGATCACCGTGCCGGGTAGTTTGACCACGGAGCTGCTTTCACGCTCGGTCACCGAGGTTAGTTCAACCACCGCAGGGGGTTGTTCCGCCTGCGCGGTAAGGCTAGCCAGTGTTAGCCCCAGTGCCAATGTGCCTGCGAACAACGATCGGGATAGTGTGTACATGACCTGTCTCCAAAAATCTGAATCGGCTTACGCAACCGATTTCAATGGTTGTATTTCTTTACGTGGACCGCTGCCCTGAATAACCCCGCTGCTTATTTCGCCCATGCGAAGGAAGCAGGGAAGAAGGATCAGCGTGAATACGGTACTTATGCACATGCCGCCAACGATCACCGCCGCGAGTCCGCGATAGATGACGCTGCCAGCGCCGGGCATCAGAAGAAGAGGCAGCATGCCAAAAATGCTGGTGAGTGTGCTCATGAAGATAGGGCGTAATCGCGTGCGCAACGCCTGCTCCACGGCCTGATGGCGGCTAACCCCTTCTCGTTCAGCGCTGCGAGTCTGGTGAACCAGTAAGATGGCGTTGTTGACCACAAGGCCCAACAGAATAATGAAGCCAATCATGGTTAGCAGATCCAGCGGTTGGAATGACACCAGGTTGAGCAGGCGTATTGCCACGATGCCACCCACCATAGCCAGCGGCATTGCCAGTACCACCAGTACGCTGTCTTTCATTGAGCGAAACAGGGCGGCCATCAACAGAAACAGTACCACCAGCGCCAGTGCAAAGTTGCCACCCATGGATTTGATGGCGCGCGTCAGTGCATTGGCGCTACCTGCGTACAGAATATTGCCATCGGCTGGCAGAGCGGCTTTCAGTTTGGGCTCTACGTCGCGCTTGATAACGCCCAATACGTGCTCCAGCGACACATTCTCCGGGGGCTGCACATCGATAGTGATGGTGCGACGACTATCGATACGACGGAGTTGACTGGGGCCGACGGTGCGATTGATGTCGACCAGTTCGGAGAGCGGTATCAGTCCCCCGTTGGGCGTTGCCAACGGCATGGACGCGAGTTGCTCAGGTGTTTCCCACTTGCTCGCACGGAGTATGACATTCATGCGCTTTTCACCATCGAAGTGCTCGCCAACATACAGGCCGTCGCCCATCGCGCGAACGAGGGTGCCTACGTCCTGTCGTGACCAGCCGGCCTCGGCGATCTTGCGATCGTTAGGTGACAGTCGCAGCTCTGGCTCAGATTGCTCCAGACCCGGGTTCACGCGGATATTTGAATCTGGCAGAGCAGCCTGTAGCAGTTCTTCACCCAGGCGCGCCGCTTCTGCGACCGCTTCGCGATCACGCGATTGCAGGTGCAAGGCGATATTGCGGTCGCCGCCAAATCCGCCAAATAAATTACCCTGAGCGGCAAAGGAACGCATGTCGGGTAGATCAGCAAAGATCTCCTCGTTGATGATTTTCTCCATGTCCTTCACGCGGGATTGATCTTGCACACGGACGCCGAGGGCGCCACCACCACCCCAATTGAGGATGTAGTAGTTTTTGAGAGCCGGTTCTTTTTCACCCGACATATAGGGTGCCATGCGCTTTTCGATCACGCTGACATACTCCTTGGCGATCGTCCGTTCACTGATTCCGTCAGGGAAGCGAAAGTACGCATCCACCGCATCGCGTTTCACCGGCGGCAAGTAGTCCAGTTCTGGCATCAGTACATAGCTGGTCAGTAGTGGCGCGCCCAGCATGATGGCGACCAGCGTCCAGCGCTTGCGCGGGGTACTGGTGATACGCATGACAAAGTTGGTGATGCGCTCCCAGGTGGCGGCATTCTGGTCGACCAGCTTGTCTTCCTTCAACCAGGTGCGTGCTGCCAGTGGCAGAATCGTTACCGCGACAAGCAGTGACATGACGACGGCGATGGCAATAGTGATAGCCAGATCCCCGAACAGTTGGCCTTCTACCTCGCGCATGAAGATGACGGGTAAGAAAATGGCAACGGTAGTGGCGGTAGACGCCAGGAGCGCGCCCCATACCTGTTGGGCACCCTGCAACGACGCATCGAAGGTGCTGAGGCCTTTTTCGCGAAGCCTGACAATGTTTTCCAACACAACGATGGCGGCATCAAGCACCATTCCTACGGCGAAGGCCAGGCCAGCCAACGAGATTATGTTCAGCGTACGGCCAGTCAGGTTCAGCACAACGAACGTGGCCAGCAGCGAGATGGGTATTGCGATAGCAACGATGAGCGTGGCGCGAAAACGGCGCAGGAACCACCACAGAACGCCCACCGCAAGTAATATGCCAAGGCCAATGTTACTTGCCACCAATGCGATGGCCCGATTGATAAATACCGACGCATCGAATGACTGGGCCATAACCAGCCCCCGGCTCTTTACCTGTCCAGCGTTCAACTCATTCACCACCGCTTTCACAGCGTTGAGTGTCTGCAGCGCATTGGCGTTGTTCTCTTTATCGATGCGTATTGAGATTGCGGGGTTGCCATTCTGTGAGTTGGTAAGCACCTGCTCGCCGCGGGTGACAGAGATAGTGGCGATATCACCCAGCGTGATCGGCCGACCCTCGCGCCACTCCAGAACGAAATCCTGCAACTCACTGGGCTCATACCGACCAGTGAAGCGGATGGTGTACTGGCGGCGTCCTACCTCGACAAAACCGCCACTGACATCGTTGGCTCTACCAAGTCTATTGGCTGTTTCGGTAAGTGGGATGCCCAGCTGCGCGGCTTTGTAGGGATCAAACAGAATTTCCAGTTCCTGATCTGCGCCGCGGTTCTCCGAAGCGCTGACCCGGGCGACACCAGGAACAGACTCGATGGCCGGTGCGATTACATCATCCACCAGCTGAAGATAGTCGCTGATATGACCTTCGGTACCGGGCAGTAACTGCAGGAAAAAGTACGTTAGCGCGGGCGTGTCGCCCTGACCGCCACCCATCATGATCGTGGGTTGGGTAGCGTCTCGCGGCAGAGGGTCGAGACGATTCATACGCGATATCACATCGATCAGCGTACGTTGCATATCGGTTTCCAGGCCAAACTCGAGATTGATCCACGCATTGCCGGCATTGGCAAACGCACCCATCTCCTTGAGGCCAGGGAGTCCGCGCAATACAGATTCTATGGGTTCGATGATCTCAGATTCAATCTCACGCGGTGAGGCAGCGCGCCATCCAGTCTGGATACTGATACGCGGATTCTCGATATCCGGGAACAACTGCACCGGCAGTTTAGTGAGGCTGTAGGCACCGAAGAACAGGATGACCGCAACGGCTACGGCAATACCTGCGGGATTCTTCAAGGAGCTGGATGTAAGGTTCACACGATTCCCCTGCATGAAAGCGTTGGAAGTTAATGTGAGCGTGAAGTTAACAGCGTGTGGACGCTCTGACAGCCTTTATGCGACAGAGCGAAACTGGTTTGCGATAAGACGCAGAGAGCGCCAGATCAGGCGGTCAGGAGGTGTTTTACCTTGTCGCGGTAACTGCGCGAGACCTTTAGCTGAGATCCACCTTCCAGGGTTAGCAGGTACTCGCCATTGCTAAGTGTCTGGGCACCGGTAATGACGTTGGAATTGACGATCGTCGAGCGATGAACACGCAGGAAAATAGTGGGATTCAGCAGTGCCTCCAGCTGCTTCATCGTTGTACGCATGATATGGGTTTTACCCCCGGCGTGAACGCACATGTAATCGCCCGCGGC
>CALINF010000160.1 GCA_938045215.1 uncultured Halieaceae bacterium
CACAATTGAGCGGTGAGATTCTCTCGCCCCCGCAGGCTGATGGTAGAGTAGTTGTGGCGCAGACCTATGATGGGCGCTTACAGGGGCTGGATTTTACCAGCGGAGAGAAGCTCTGGACCTACGATAGCAATGTGCCTGTGCTCACGATACGAGGCACCAGCACGCCAATTCTGCGCAACGGGGTTGCTTATGCCGGTTTTGCCAACGGTAGGGTGTCTGCTTTCAATGCAATGACAGGGGCCATCCTGTGGGAGAGCCGTGTTGCTATTTCTCAGGGACGTTCGGAAATCGAGCGTATCGTTGATGTCGATGGCACCATGGTTTTCATTGGTAATGAGCTATATGCCGCCAGCTATCAGGGTCGAGTTGTTTCTATTGATGCCACCAACGGGCGCAAGTTGTGGCAGCAAAATGTATCGTCATTTTCCGGCGTATCCCAGGGCTTTGGCAATATCTACGTCGCCGACGAAGACGGCACCGTAACGGCTTATCTGCGCAATGGGCAGGGTGTCCGTTGGCAGCAGGATGCGTTGGGCTATCGCGAACTGTCGCGCCCAACGCCGGTTAACAGCTATGTTGCCGTGGCCGATTTCGAGGGTTACGTCCACCTCATGTCGCAGGTAGACGGCAATTTCGTTGGCCGTGTGAAGGCCGACGGGGATGGCGCCCGGGCCAATATGTTAACGGATGGCAATGTTCTGTATGTGTTTGGTAACAGTGGCAAACTGATCGCTTACGAAATTACAGCGAAGAACTGAATACTATGCTCCCTGTCATCGCGCTTGTCGGTCGACCCAACGTAGGTAAGTCGACGCTGTTCAACCAGCTGACGCGCAGCCGCGATGCGTTGGTGGCGAACTACTCAGGGCTGACGCGCGACCGTAAATACGGGGAAGGGCGGATAGGGACGCGGCCCTTTGTGGTAATCGATACCGGCGGTATTAGCGGCGATGAATCGGGTATCGATTCCCGGATGGCGGGCCAATCGCTTGCAGCAATCGAGGAAGCCGACGCGGTACTCATGTTGGTTGATGCCCGCGAAGGACTCAATCCGGCCGATGTGTCTCTCGCCCGGCACCTGCGCCAGCGCAACAAGGCGTTTCACCTGGTGGTCAATAAGATCGACGGGGTCAACGAGGATATTGCAACCAGTGACTTCTATGCTCTTGGTATAGAGTCGATGTATGCCATCGCTGCATCGCATGGTCGCGGTATTAAGGCGATGATAGACGATCTCCTGCTGGCTTTCCCCGACACTGAGGAATCGGACGAGGACGAGGGTCCACGCAGTACGCGAGTGGCAGTGGTGGGGCGCCCCAATGTAGGGAAGTCGACGCTGGTTAATCGACTTCTGGGTGAGGAAAGGGTCGTTGTTTTTGATCAGCCCGGTACGACGCGAGACAGCATCTACATTGACTACGAGCGCAACGAAACGCGCTATACGCTTATTGATACGGCAGGCGTTCGACGTCGCAAGAATGTCAGGGAGACAGTGGAGAAGTTTTCCATCGTCAAAACCCTGAAGGCAATTGATGACGCTCATGTGGTGGTGCTGGTGATGGATGCCCAGGAAGGACTGGTTGACCAGGATATGCACCTTCTGGGTCACTGTATCGAGGCGGGCAGGGGTTTGGTTCTGGCGGTCAACAAATGGGATGGTATAGAAGCCGAACAACGAAATCATATTAAAACCGAATTGAAGCGACGGCTGCAGTTTGCGGAATTCGCCGATACCCACTTTATCTCCGCATTACATGGCACCGGGGTTGGACATCTTTACAAGTCAATCGATGCGGCATACCAGTCGGCGACTCGCAAACTCAGCACGAACGCGTTAACCCGTATTCTTGAAGGGGCGGTTCACGATCATCAGCCGCCGATGATTAATGGTCGTCGTATCAAGATGCGCTATGCACACGCGGGCGGGCAGAACCCACCGTTGATCGTGGTTCATGGTAACCAGACAGGCAAGGTGTCTGCCAGTTACCAGCGGTATCTCGAAAAGGTTTTCCGTCGTGAGTTGAAACTCGAAGGAACGCCGTTGCGGATAGAGTTTCGCACAGGAGATAACCCCTACGCCGAGAAACGGGAGAATATGACTCAAAGGCAGATCGTGAGAAAGCGGCAGCTCGCGGCGCATAGCGGCAAAGACAAAAGTAAGGGCAAGCGCAGAGACAAATGACCCCGGCGTCTATACGTCCCGATCTGAGTAGCGCCTCGCAGATAGAGCACTTCGTCGATCGATTCTATGCGCGCTTGCTGCACGACCCGCAGTTAGCGCCCATCTTTCTCGAGGTGGCTCAGATCGATCTGAATACCCATTTACCCCTCATCAAATCCTACTGGTGCAAGCTGTTGCTGGGTCAGCAGGGCTACCAACGCCATACAATGAATATCCACCGTGCATTGCATACGGCAAGGGCGCTCGAGCAGGCTGATTTCGAGCGATGGTTGGATGCTTTTGTCGCAACGGTGGATGAACATTACGAGGGTTCCCAGGCAGAAAGGGCGAAGCGCATCGCCCGGTTGATCGCCGCAAATATGCAAAAAGGCCTGGCTAGGCAACTATCCTCTCCAAGAGTATCTCCCTAACTAGCTGAAATATATAGATAAATAAAATTTCTTTAAAAAAAGTTGCCATCCGAATTCTAGGTGTTATAGTCATGTATAACACCATATCAACAAGGTTTTGAGAGATGGCCATTTTATTGCGTAGCAAAGCGAGTAGCTCCGGTTCAGACAGGGTTCTGATCGTCGCTGGTCTGTTTTTTGTGTGCGCGCTGTTGAGTACTTTCGGCGGCGCTATGCTGGGCTTGCTGTGTTTCGTGCCCGCAGTGATTGCCATGGAAGCAGGCCAGACGCTCTTTCAAAGTAACAGCAAACTTTTCGACAGTAACGAGCGGTAAGGAGGCAGTGATGATGCGGCAATGTTTTCTGATGGTATTGGCTCTGGTGGCAGTACCTGTGATGGCAGAAACCCAGCGGGTTGAAGGCTTGGAGTTTGAGCGCGTGCTGGTACACGGCTCCGTCAAGGTGGAGATATCCCAGGGCGATGTAGCTGAACTTCTGATGCGGGGTGATCAGGACCTGCTCGAGAAGCAGCCATTCTTTGTGAAAGGCGACACGCTGGTGCTTGGCAAAAGTCCCAGTCACAAGCGTGAGAACTTTAACAAGGTCAAGTACAAGCTGACCGTAGTGGACCTCAAACATCTGCAGCTCAACGGCTCTGGAGAAGTCTATGTAAAGCCACTTCAGACCCTCGACCTCTACGTCTCACTCGAAGGATCTGGTGATATTAAGCTCTTTGAGTTGCGAGGACGTGATATCACGCTGCAGGCGAGTGGTTCTGGAGACATCCAGGCTGCCGAGTTGCATGGGCAGGAGCTTGATGCTGTGCTGTCGGGTTCTGGAGACATTCACATTGGCGAACTCTCGGTCAAGAGTATGACGGTTACACTGAACGGCTCTGGTGATATCAGCGTAGAAGGCCGTGGCGTGGCGGAGGAACTCGATGCCAATGTTGTGGGCTCTGGCGATATCGACTTGAAGCAAGTGGATGCGATGGATGTTCAGATCAATATTGTGGGTTCTGGCACCGTCAGTACCGGCTTGATTGAAAGAGAGTTGGACGTGAATGTTATGGGAAGCGGTGACGTTTATTACAGCGGCGATCCTGAGATCAGTCAGTCGACCCTTGGGTCTGGTGATCTGCATCGCAGGGATCGATAAGCACAGCAGGGAGAGATTTCCGTGTCTGTAGAATGGAACGATAATCAACCGATCTATAAGCAACTGCGTGATATGGTTGTCGACAGGATCATGGACGGTACCTTTCCCGAAGGGGAGGCCGTACCCTCTGTGCGCCAGGTGGCCACTGATTACCAGATTAATCATCTGACGGTTGGCAAGGCCTATCAAGAGCTTGTAGATATTGGCTTGCTGGAGAAGCGCAGAGGCCTGGGTATGTTTGTTACCCCGGGTGCACGTAGCACCTCAACAGATGATGAGCAGGGTCGTTTTCTTGAGGAAGACGTACCGGCATTTGCTGAGAGGGTCAGGGTACTGGGGCTGGACATGCAGAAGGTCGTTGAAACATTGATCAATACCGGGGGTACGCAATAATGGAACAGATCATCGAAGCAAAAGGTCTGACAAGGACTTTCGGTGATATCAATGCGGTCGAGGATATCGACTTCACTGTTAACACAGGCAGCGTCATTGGGTTGATCGGACCCAACGGAGCAGGGAAGACCACCTTACTGCGGGCATTACTGGGTTTGACGAATTGCGATGGGCATATCAGTGTTATGGGCAGCGATCCGCGCAAGCAACGCGCCCAAATTATGGAGCAGGTGTGTTTTATAGCAGACACAGCGGTGTTGCCGCGTTGGATGCGAGTGGCACAGGTACTCGACTATGCAACCGGTGTGCACCCGCGTTTCGACCGCGCCCAGGCCGAAGATTTTCTACGCACCACGGAAGTGACTCTGGACAGGCGTATACGCGATCTGTCCAAGGGCATGAATGTGCAGCTGCATCTGGCTCTGGTTATGGCGATAGACGCCAAATTGCTCATCCTGGATGAGCCAACACTGGGTCTGGATATACTGTTCAGAAAGCGCTTTTTTGAGCAGTTGCTTAACGACTACTTCGATGGTGAGCGAACGATTATTATTTCTACTCACCAGGTTGAGGAAGTACAGAATATTCTGACCGATGTGATGTTCATGAATCATGGTCGGCTGGTCCTGCAAAAGCATATGTCTATGATTGATGAGGAATTTGTGGAAGTACATGCCGTCGGCGAGGCAGCTGCACGAGCCCAGGAGATCCCGCATATCGGCAAGCGCAGCATTTTGGGTGGCAAGGCCTTTATCTACGAAGGGATTGATCGCGACGTATTAGCACCGCTTGGTGAATTGCGTACGCCTTCTGTCTCTGACCTGTTCGTGGCCAAGGTAGGGGAGGCTTAATCATGTCAGATACAGCAAAATCTCGTACATTCACGCTGATTCAGCGCGAGTTTCAGGAATACAAAAATTCGTTTGTATGGACGCCCGTAGCAATGGCTGTTCTGCTGTCACTGGTAATGCTGGTCAGCGTTATGCTGGCCGGGCGCATCACGATTGTTGGTGATGCCATGATGCAGGTTGTCATGAACGAAGACTCTGCCAGTGGCATGAACATTACCATACAGATTGAGGATGACGACGTAGCGATAACCACAGACCAGGAGGTTGCAGTCGCGGGGTGGGTTATAGAGACGGAAGAAAACACGTCAGAAGAAGACTGGAATTTCTCCAAAGAGTGGAGGTTCAATCCATCAACCAACCCCAAAGGACCCGAGAGCATAGACTCAGGAATGGATAACTTGAACCTTATTCCTACGGTCATTCATTTTATATTCTTACTGGCGTTGTTTTTCGTAACATCCAACTATCTGCTTGGAACTCTTTATGACGACCGCAAGGATAGAAGCATTCTGTTCTGGCGCTCGATGCCCGTTGCGGCATGGGAAGAGGTGCTAGCCAAGCTGGGTGTTGCGCTGTTTGTCGCCCCTTGGATTTTCATTGCACTGAGTATGATTGTGCAGCTTTCAATGGTGCTTCTGATGATGCTCGGCATGTGGAGATTGGGCAAGGATCCTTTTGAGCTGGTGCTCGGAAATATCGAATTTGGGATCCTGTTTTTTAATCAGGTGAGTGGTTGGATCCTGACAGCTTTCTGGATAGCGCCGGTGTACGCCTGGCTCATGCTGGCGTCTGCGTTTGCCAAGCGCTCGCCCTTTATGTTGGCTGTTGCACCATTGATAGCTATCGTCCTGCTCGAAGAGCTTTTCCTGGGCACTGCTTTCGTGCGCACGGCTATTGCCAATCATATGCCGCACATTTCTGATTCGGGCAATGCCGTGGGCTTTTATATCCACGCGCCCAACTGGGGGTCTGCCAACTACCTCAGTTTGCTGCTGGGGATCGTGTTTACGGCAGTCGCGATATGGCTGACTATCTGGTTGCGTAAATATCGCTGGGATATTTAATCTCCCGGCGCTGCGCGGCTGGGGTGCGAGCGCCATATCCATCAGGTAGTCTACCCTGCTAAAGTATGACCTCTGGAACGGGGGAATATGATGCAGCACGACAACTGGTCCTGCCCAAAATGCGGTCATCAACACTACGATGTAGGTGAGATGCGGGTGTCTGGAGGTTTCTGGTCCCGCATTTTTGATGTGCAGAACAAAAAGTATAGCGCCGTCACCTGCCAGCAATGCTCCTACACCGAATTCTACAAACAACAGGCGTCGTCGCTAGGCAATGTGTTTGATTTCTTCACAAGTTGATCCGCGTCGTGGATGAATCTTCCGGCGCTGTCGATCAGGTGGTTCCCTGTCTTCTTCATGACGACAGCTTTGATGCGGAAGTGCTGCCCTCGCTTACGCCAGTTCCGACCCCGGTGCACTGGTCGCAGCGCGATACGATAGCCCCGGGCGCAAGGGTACTGCTGTGTTTGTCTGATGAGGCTATACGCGAGGTTATCCCACTGTCGCTCGAAGGTGGTTGGGAGTTGGGTCTTCTGCCTCATGCGCAGGCCCATGAATCGATGTCTGCTCTTGGTGTTACAGACGATCTGCAAGCGGCTTATGCCAGCAATGTCTCAGCCGAACCCGTTGAGGTCGATGTACTTACGTGCAACGGCGAAGTGGTTTTCACCTCGGTTGTTGTCGGTCGTGTGCTGGCACTACGGCCGCTTGATCTCAATCGGCGTCAGACCCCCTGGAGTATGCTCAAGGGCGCTCTCAAAGGCATAGGCAGGCTTCGTTTGCATGGCTATGGCATTACGACAGGAAAGGAGCGCAAGGTGCAGGTTGCTGCGCTTGGACTCATCGCGCTGACGCATACACAAAGTCGTCTTCTGGGCCGTGTATTTGCCGACAAGCTCAGTGCCCGCGATGGTCGTCTTTCATTGCTGGCCTTTGCGCCTCGCAGTGTGGTTAGTTACCTGTGGTTTCTTCTGCGTCTGGTGCTTCCTGGCAAGCTCTCCCTGTCTCCTCTGCCGTCGTCTCTGGCGTCGATAGAGAGTGACCGCATTGTTCTGGATGCGCCGAAAGGTATGGAGTATCTGGTTGACGGCAAACCTGCCAGTGCCAAGGAGATTGAGTTTACGATACTGGAAACACGCTTGCGATTGCTGCCTGGTGCGGCGCTGGGCGCCATACCGGAGACAGCGGTTTTGCGCGGCAAGGATTCAGTGCGCCTCAATCATATTCCCGTGGATGCAGCAGCGCGACCACTGGTAGATGTGGCCCTGCCTCTGTTTACTCATGCGAGCGAGGAAGACTACCGCGACCTGTTTGTCTCACTGCGAGACAGTGCGCAGACCTCGTCATCCTATCAGGTGCTAACGGTGTTAAGCGTACTGCTGGCTCTGGTCGGCCTGTACGCGAACTCGGCACCGGTGATTATCGGCGCCATGATACTCGCACCACTCATGGCGCCTATTGTGTCATTGGCGATGGGCCTGGCGCGTACTGAGTCCGGTTTGATCAAGAGCTCGATTTCAACTCTTGCGGTAGGCATCGCATGGGGTCTGGGCGTTGGGATTTTACTGGCGCTGGCAATGCCGCTTGAAATTCCCACCGCAGAGATGAAGGCGCGCATGTCCCCCACATTGCTGGACCTGCTGGTGGCAGTAGTGTCGGGAGTGGCCGGCGCATACGCCTTTGCCAAGGAGGAGGTGGCAAAGAGTCTGGCTGGTGTGGCAATTGCCGTTGCCTTGGTGCCGCCATTGAGTGTCGCAGGTATAGGCTTGGGCTGGGGTGATTGGCAAATGGCCGGAGGTGCGCTGTTGCTTCTCAGTACTAACCTCGTGGGCATTGCTCTGGCAGCCAGTGCCACTTTTCTGGTGCTGGGCTTTGCGCCGTTCAGTCGTGCGCGCAAGGGCCTTGGCGCAGCTCTGGTTGTGCTGCTACTTATCAGTATTCCTCTGTATGTTTCCTTTCAGCATCTGGTTGAGCGAGATCATATTCTCGAAACCGTACCTACGGGAACGATTCAGCTTAGTGGTGTACAGGTGGAGGTGTCGGGAGTGCGCGTCAGGTTAGGTTCGCCACATGTGATCTATGTCGTACTTAGCTCTCCCATATCGCTTGCGGGCCATCATGTCGACGAGCTGAAACGGATCATTGGGGAACGTATAGATGAGCCCATCATCCTGGAAGCGCAGCTGAACGTCCGGCGCTAGTATTTTTCCAATGCAAGGAGTAAACCATGTCACGCGACGGTGTTTCGTTTCGTTTCAATAGCGCCATAGCACGCCTGCCTGGCAATAGTGTTGTGCAGGGAATCCGCGCGGAGGATCGTGGCGCGCCTGATCTGAGCACGTTTATCGAGCAGCACAGACGCTATGTCGCTGCGCTTGAAGTGGCCGGTGTTGCGGTTACCGTTTTGCCAGCGCTGGAAGATTATCCCGATTCTGTATTCGTTGAAGACGCGGCTTTTTGCCTGCCGCAGTGCTCTATTGCATTGCGACCTGGAGCGGCAACGCGCAGGGGGGAGGCAGCAATAATGGCGGCAGACTTGATGGACCTAGGGCACTCGGTTGCCGGACTTGCAGGTGCGGGCTGTATTGATGGTGGGGATATTCTGCTCACAGACAAGACAATCATGATTGGCGAATCAGAGCGTACTGATGCGGCCGGCATAGAAGCGTTGGCAGTGTTGGTAGCAGACTGGGGCTATACCGTGACACCAGTAGAGACACCGGCGGGTGTATTGCATTTCAAGTCGGACTGCTGCGTCCTCGATAGCGATACTGTGCTGGCCACCTCGCGCTTGAGCAATGCCGACTACTTTGCTGATTTTGACGTCCTGCAGGTACCCGCTGGCGAGGAGGCCGCTGCGAACGCGATTCGTGTGAATGACAAAGTACTGATGCCCGAGGGATTTCCTGCAACTGCGCAATTACTGCGACACAAGGGCTATTCGCTGGTAGAGTTGCCCGTCACTCAGGCTGCGTTGCTGGACGGAGGATTGTCCTGTATGTCGCTGCGCTTTAATCATTGAGGATATAAATGTGATTTTTTGTTCCTATCGTTGGGCTCGGTGTACTTTGTTGTGCCTGTTGGCTGCTCTACTTTTCGGTTGCAGTAATAACTCAACTATCACCCGTTCTTATGTAGATCCGGTGTTGAAAAAAATGGATCTGGAAGGTGTGTTGATTATTGGCGTTGCCCAACAGCGCTCATCCCGTATCAAATTTGAGGATGCGTTTGCCAAGGCTTTGGCACGCTATAACGTGCGAGCGGTAGCCAGCCATACGTTGCTGTCGCAGGAAAAAGCAACTGCCGATGAGGTTATTGCGGTGGCGCAGGCGAACAATCTGGATACCATTATGGTGACCCGCTATATGGGTGCGATGTCCCAAGACGTTTACCATCCCGGTACGATCTATTACGGTGTAACGCCTGCATACGGTGCGGGCTACTACAACGGATTCCCCGGCTACTACGGCCATGCTTATGAAGTAGCCTATCAACAGCCGGTATGGACCACGAATACCACGCACACCCTGGTATCCGATCTCTATGTCACCGAGTCACGTGAACATCTGTGGCAGGCGGTTTCCGATACTATTCAAGCGGGTTCTGCCGACAAACTTCGCCATGATGCTATTGGCTCCTTGATTGGCAACCTCAAAGATGAGGGCCTGCTGGATTGATCCCGATAGCGTGACCATAGACGCATTAGCGGCCAAGGAGAGGAAAGCGTGCCAATACACGATCTAAATCAATGTCTGAGCATGCGTTGAGCCCCACCATTGCGCTATGGGACTAGAGATAGATAGAACCGTTTTTGCTGCAGAGGACTTCGCTCTTTTTCGCGAGCGCTTAAGCGATAATCTTGGGGTGTTGGCAGGCATGCTTGAGTCGCCCCGTTTTGGGCAGTCAGCGGGCTCTTTGGGCGCTGAGCTTGAGATGTATGTTGTCGATGCCGGTGGGCGGCCTTTGTACAGGAATCAGGAGATACTGGCTGCCGTCGACGATCCGCAGCTTACACTGGAGCTGAATCGCTATAATCTCGAGTACAACCTGTCGCCCTATGCTCTGTCAGAGCAACCGTTTGTCGCCACAGAACGGGAAATCCTGCAAAAGCTGTCAGAATTGCGCAAAGTGTCCAATCAGTTTGGTGGGCGCATTGTTCCCATCGGAATTCTACCCACCCTGGAAGTCACGGATTTTGGTGGTCATTGCGTTACCGACAGGCGTCGCTACCACGCCTTGGTTCAGCAGTTGATTGCCCGACGTGGCAGCGCGTTTAAAGTCCATATCAACGGCGCAGACCCACTACAGCTGGAAATGGAAGACATTACCCTCGAAGGTGCGAACACGTCGTTTCAGGTTCACTATCGAGTCAATCCGGCAGATTACGCTGACACATTTAATGCCATCCAGCTGATGACGCCGCTGGCAATGGCGATCGGAGCGAATTCACCCACATTGTTTGGACATAGGCTGTGGCACGAAACGCGGGTGCCGTTGTTCAAGCAGTCGATCGACACGCGTCATGTGGATCGCTACAGCTGGAATGAACCTGCCCGTGTCAACTTTGGGCATGGCTGGGTGCGTCGTGGAGCGTTGGAGTTGTTTGAGGAGGTTGTTCGTCTGTATCCGCCGCTGCTTCCCGTTTGTGGCGAGCACTCGGCGTCAACTGCGCAGGCGCGAGGTGTAACGCCCGATCTGGCAGAGCTGCGTTTGCACCAGAGTACAGTCTGGCTGTGGAACCGGCCCATCTTTGATCATGCAGACGGCGGTCAGGTGCGTATCGAAATGCGTGGCCTGCCTGCCGGGCCAACCGCCGTTGATATGGTGGCCAACGCCGCATTTCTCATAGGGCTGGCGGAGGGTGTGAAACCGCACATCAATCAGCTGCTGCCCGCTTTACCGTTTTCAACAGCCGAGTACAATTTCTACAGGGCTGCTCAGCATGGCCTGTCGGCGCAGTTGATCTGGCCTGATCGCCAGCAGTCGGGCTGCGCGGCGCGATCTGCGGCAGATATCATCGAGGAGTCGCTACCTATCGCTCAGGCCGGCCTTGACGCTATTGGCATCGACGCCGACGAGAGTCGGCGCTATCTCAACGTCATACTCGCTCGTCTTGAGGCAGGAACCAGTGGTGCGACGTGGCAGCTGCAATCGCTTGCCCGGCACAATGAGCGCAATGATGCCAAGCAGGCCGCTGGATTGATGCTCGAGGACTATATGGTTAATAGTGAGGCCAATATCCCTGTAGCGCAGTGGCCACTATGAGGCGGTTTCGATTTTTACGGAACCCCAATCCAGACGAGTTGGGTAGCAATGTAGAGGATTTTCTGGCCCATCTGGGCGGGCCGGCGTGTATTCTCCTCAAGGGTAAAGACACCTCCAGAACCCGCGCGTTCGTTACGCTGCTGCACGGCAATGAGCCGTCCGGTGCGATGGCGCTCTATCGCTGGTTGCGCTCTGGTCAGCAGCCCGCAGTTAATGTGGTATGTATCGTGGCGTCTGTGGTTGCGGCGCTGACCACCCCTGCCTTTAGCCATCGAATGTTACCCGCCGCGCGCGATCTCAACAGGTGTTTCAGGCCGCCTTTCGAGGACGAGCAGGGGCGGTTGGCAGAAGAGATTCTGGAGATTCTGCGATTGCACCATCCTGAAGCTGTTATCGATATGCACAATACTTCCGGCTCGGGTCCGGCTTTCGGGGTGTGTACGCACATGGACAGACACCACGACGCATTGGTTTCGCTGTTCACGGAGCGCTTGATCGTTTCCAATCTGGGTCTGGGGGCGCTCATGGATATCAGTGAGAGCAGCTATCCAACCGTTACCGTTGAGGTCGGTGGGCGGCTTGATACCCAGGCTCATGAGCTTGCCTATGAAGGGCTTAGCCGTTATCTAAGTGCCGAGCAGGTGCTGGACCCGGGCGCGACGGATTGGGGGCTCGAACTGTTGCACGACCCGCTCAGGCTTGAGCTCAACGCTGGTGTCACACTGACTTATGCCGAGCAATCAGCGCAGGGTTACGATGTGACCCTGCGCACGGATATAGAGCATCACAATTTTGGCACAGTGCACACCGACCCACCCCTTGGGTGGATCAACGGAGAGCCCCGCCGCTTGTTCTCCGCGATGGATGCTAGCGGTCACTGCGCGGTAGATCGACTCGTGCGCACAGAGGCTGGAGTGTTGTATCCGGCGCGCTCACTGAAGCTGTTCATGATCACTACCAACGCCCTGATTGCAGAGACTGACTGTTTGTTCTACGCAGTAGCTGACGATGGACTGACTATCAGCTAGCGCAGCAGTACCATCTGTCGCCTAATCAGGCGGGTTTTTTGAAACAACTGAAAATGCCCAAATTTCTTCGCATTTGGGGGTTGCAATCTGTTTTCAATGCACTGAGTATATATACAGTAGTTTTACTGTATGACTCCGGCACTTCAAGCGGGCATCCAGTGCGACAGGCACCCTGAGACGAGACAGAACAACTAGCGGAGAGTAATTATGGACCCCAATAAGATGAAGGCACTGGATGCTGCACTGAGCCAGATTGATCGGCAGTTCGGCAAGGGTACAGTGATGCGCATGGGCGACAAAGAGCATGTGGCCATACCCGCAATCTCAACCGGGTCGTTGGGCCTGGATATTGCCCTGGGCATTGGTGGACTACCCAAGGGCCGTATCTGTGAGATCTATGGGCCTGAGTCGTCCGGTAAAACAACACTGACCTTACAGGTAATAGCCGAGGCTCAGAAGGCCGGCGGGACAGCGGCATTTATCGACGCTGAGCATGCGCTGGACCCCCTTTATGCAGAGAAGTTGGGTGTACAGATGGACGATTTGATCGTCTCTCAGCCCGACACCGGGGAACAGGCGTTGGAAGTCACTGAGATGCTGGTGCGCTCGGGTGCGGTTGATGTGCTGGTGATCGATTCTGTCGCGGCGTTAACGCCCAAAGCAGAGATAGAGGGCGACATGGGTGATTCGCATGTGGGCCTGCAAGCGCGCTTGCTGAGCCAGGCGATGCGCAAATTGACTGCTGCTATCAAACAGACCAACTGCCTGGTTATTTTCATCAACCAGATTCGTATGAAGATTGGCGTTATGTTTGGCTCTCCCGAGACCACAACCGGCGGCAACGCATTGAAGTTTTACTCTTCGGTGCGGTTGGATATCAGACGCATTGGCGCGGTTAAAGACGGCGACGAAGTGGTTGGTAACGAAACTCGGGTAAAGGTTGTTAAAAATAAGGTTTCTCCGCCGTTCAAGCAGGCAGAATTCCAGATTATGTATGGCAAGGGGATCTATCACCTTGGAGAGGTCGTCGATTGGGGTGTGAAGCTCAATCTGGTTGATAAGTCGGGCGCCTGGTATGCGTATAAGGGCGACAAAATCGGCCAAGGTAAGGCGAATGCGGCCAAGTTTCTGGGGGAGAACCCCGCTGTTGCCAGTGAAATCGAGGGTTTGATTCGCGAGCAGATGATGCCCAGTGCCGTGAAGAAAGAGGAAGAGGCTCAACCAGAAACGGAAGAACCCGCGGAATAGCTCCAGTAGCGTGCAGGTTTGATTGAGCTTTGGATTGACTGCACGCTCTGACTCTATGTCTTCGAGGCAAGTTATTTTCAAATGAATACTCGTACTTTTTTCCAGGCGCCGGGAACCCACTTCCTACTCTCACACCCGGCGCCTCTTTTCTATTGCAGCCGTAGTGACTAAATCATCTGAGCGTGTTGTTGCCAACCAAGAGGAGGTGAACCCTGTCGAGGTGCGTTTGGCTGCGATGAACCTGCTTGCAAGGCGAGAGCATTCCTTCAAGGAGTTGCAGCGCAAGTTGCTGCGCCGCTTTGAAGATGCGGATATTGTAGAGAGTCAAGTGCGCCGCCTGGCAGACGAAAACTTACAATGCGACAAGCGCTTTGCTGAGAGCTTTGTCCGGCAGGGAGTGCTCAAAGGTCATGGGCCTGTTCGAGTTCGTCAGGATCTCAGGCAGCGAGGGATAGCAGAGGCTGAATGTGAATCGGCAATAGCGGTTTGTGAGGTTGACTGGACAACGCTGGCAGAAGAGGTATTCGCCAAGAAGTTTGGCGCACTGGTATCTGGAGACTTAAAAGAGAAGGCGCGCCGTGCGCGTTTTATGCAGTACCGGGGTTTCTATCAGGACCACTATCAGCACCTGCTGTAAAGACTAACGCAGAACTCTACTCCCCCTGAAGTTGATGCGGCACGCCTTTGGCGGACATCAGCCTGTATCCCCACGACTCCAGCGCCTCTTTACCTTGCCCCAGTACACTCTTGATGTCCTCGATTTGTTCGGCAGATAGTGCAGCAATTTTCTTGGGGTTCAAGTCGATGATTGGGCGGTCGAGCTCGCCATCGATAGAGTGGATCTTGAAGCTGGCTTGAATATTCAGTGACTCAAGCTCAGGCAGAAAATCTATGATTCGCTGACTCTCGGTAGCCGGGTCGCGGGCGAGGGACTCGTAG